>JALYUK010000059.1 GCA_030853805.1 Actinomycetota bacterium
CTGGCGGGCCAGGTCGCGGCCTACCGCGCCATCCATCTTCCGCGCACCCTCGGTGAAGCGGGCCGAGGCCGGCGGCGGCTGCGGTACGACGAGGCCCTGGTGATCCAGACCGTGCTGGCGCAACGGCGGGCCGCCTACGACGCCACCGAGGCGACCGCCCGGACTCCGCGCGCCGGGGGACTGCTGGACGCCTTCGACGACCGTCTGCCCTTCGAGCTCACCGCAGGACAGCGGGAGGTCGGCGAGCAGATCAGCGCCGATATGGCGCGTACGACGCCGATGCACCGCCTCCTGCAAGGTGAGGTCGGCTCGGGCAAGACCATCGTCGCGCTACGGGCGATGCTCGCCACCGTCGATGCGGGCGCACAGGCTGCCCTGCTGGCCCCGACGGAGGTTCTCGCACAACAGCACCACCGCTCGATCAGCGCGATGTTGGGTGACCTGGCGCTCGGCGGGATGCTCGGCGGCGCCGAACACGGAACTCGGGTGGCGCTGCTGACCGGGTCGATGACCCGTTCGCAGCGTGCCGGGGTGCTGCACGAGATCCTGGGTGGGCAGGCCGGCATAGTGATCGGCACGCACGCCTTGCTGCAGGACACGGTGATGTTCGGTGAGCTGGGGTTGGTGGTGGTCGACGAGCAGCACCGGTTCGGGGTCCAGCAGCGGGATGCGCTGCGCGGCAAGGCCTCTCGTACTCCACACGTGTTGGTGATGACGGCTACCCCTATCCCGAGGACCGTGGCGATGACGGTCTTCGGCGATATGGACACCTCCGTGCTGCGTGAGTTGCCCCGCGGTCGTGCCCCGATCGTCTCGCACGTCGTCCCGGCGACGAATCGGGCGTGGTTGCAACGCACCTGGGAGCGCGTCGCGGAAGAGGTGCGCGCCGGTCACCAGGCCTACGTCGTGTGCGCACGTATCGGAGACGAGGGCGGCGACGACAGCGGGCACATCGATGAGGCTGCGGTGCGAGCCGAAGGCGACCTCTGGGACGACGTCGGGTCCGACGGCGCAGACGTCGTCCCCGAGGTCGGTGCGCAGCGACCGGAGGCTATCGGCGTACATCAGATGGTGGCCGATCTACGCGTCGAGCCTGCGCTCGCGGGGTTGCGCATCGAGCTGCTGCACGGCCGGTTGCCCGCCGATGTCAAGGAAGGCGTGATGCAGACGTTCGGACGCGGCGAGATCGACGTCGTGGTCAGTACCACGGTGATCGAGGTGGGCGTGGATGTGCCCAATGCAACAGCAATGGTGGTGATGGACGCGGATCGTTTCGGCATCTCGCAGCTGCATCAGCTACGCGGTCGGGTGGGTCGGGGAAGCGCGGGCGGTCTGTGCCTGCTGGTCAGCGGCACCGACAACGAGGACACCAGGGCGCGACTCGACGCCGTCGCGGCGACCACTGACGGCTTCGAGCTCGCGGAGCTGGACCTGTCGCTGCGGTCCGAGGGCGACATCCTGGGTGCCCGGCAGAGCGGGCATCGCTCCGGGCTGCGACTGTTACGGATCTCCCACCCCAAAGACATCGAACTGATCGAACTTGCCCGCGCCGACGCGGCCGAGCTCGTTGCCACCGACCCGCAGCTGGTCGCGTACCCGGGCCTGGCTCAACTGGTCGCCACCCGGCTCGACGATGAGCAAGCTGCCTTTTTGGAGCGGGGCTGATGCCGCGCATCATCGCGGGCAGCGCTCGGGGCCGACGTATTGCGACGCCGCCCGGCGAGGGCACCAGGCCCACGAGTGACCGGGTCCGGGAGGCGCTCTTCGGTCGACTCGCACATCTGGGTGCGCTGCAGGATGCTGCGGTGCTCGATCTGTACGCAGGATCCGGAGCCCTCGGTCTGGAGGCGTTGTCCCGCGGCGCCCGCACGGCGTTGCTGGTCGAGAAAGACCCGCGCGCCGCAGCGGTCATTCGTCGTAACGTCGCCGAATTGTCTCTGCCGGCAACCGTTCGATGCGCGGCCGCCGCCAGCGTCGTGGATGCCGTGGCGCCGCACGCGATGCACCTGGTGCTGATCGACCCGCCGTACGCCATTCCACAGGCTGAGATCGCAGAACTCCTGGCCGCATTGGTGCAGGGAGGGTGGCTACAGATCGAGGCAGTCGTGGTGCTGGAACGAAGTAGCCGATCCGGCGCCCCGGCGTGGCCTGACCGGCTGCGTGCGCTGGAATCACGGGCCTACGGCGAAACGACCCTCTGGTTCGCCGAGTTCTGCGAGTAGCCTGCGGCAATGTCCGCCGATCCTCGTCGCTGTGTCTGTCCCGGCTCGTACGACCCCTTCACCGTCGGCCACCTCGACATCGTGACCCGCGCCGCCGCCTTGTTCGACGAAGTCGTCGTCGCCGTGCTCTACAACCCCGCCAAGAGTGGCACCTTCGACCCGGCCGAACGGGTGGCCCTGATCGAGTCCGCCACGAGTGACCTGCCCGGCGTGCGCTCGGTGGCAGTCGCGGACCGGCTGGTCGTGGACGTCTGTCGTGACCTGGCCGCGGGTGTCCTGGTGAAGGGGATCCGCAGCGGGCAGGATTACGCCTACGAGCTGCCGATGGCGACCATGAACCGTGAGATGACCGGGGTGGAGACGGTGTTCCTGCCCGGTAATCCGGCGTTCGCCCACTACTCCAGCTCGTTGATCCGACAGATCGCCGGGTACGGCGCAGACGTGTCGGCGATGGTGCCGGCGTCGGTCCTGGGCCCGCTGCTGGATCGGGTGCGAACAGTCGGCCGCTAGATCGTTTTGGGCAACAGGCGCACCAGCCGGTATCGTCTCCCTCTGGTCTGGTCGCTCTGACAAGGCCGTTCTTTTTCGATCTTCCGTGAGATACCGACATCATGCATCCTGACCCCCGTTCGCCGATGATCCTGGATACCCGGGAACTCAGTCGGCGACCCGGCGCAACGATGTCGCTCCAACGCAGGATCGAAGCACCGGAAGACTTCGGTACCGAAGTCGTCAGCGTTCCCACCGCGGCGCCGATCCACCTGGATCTGCGCCTGGATTCGGTGATGGAGGGCGTGCTGGTGTCCGGATCGGTCACGGCGACGGCGATCGGTGCGTGCGTGCGGTGCCTGGATGAGGTGCACGTCCCTGTGGACGTGGATTTCCAGGAGCTGTTCGTACACACCGACCGCGAGGCGCACGCCGAAGAGCTGGGCGACGACGAGGAAGACCAGTACGAGCTGGACGGCGACTTTGCCGACCTGGAGCCCGTATTGCGTGATGCAGTGGTGCCCTCACTGCCGTTCCAACCGGTGTGTCAGGAAGACTGCCCGGGATTGTGCTCCGAATGCGGTGCTCACCTGCGCGACGATCCGAACCACCATCACGAAATGCTTGACCCACGGTGGGCAGCACTGGTCGATCTGACCGGGGCGCCTGCCGACACCGACGAGAAGAGGAACTGACGTGGCTGTCCCGAAGCGGAAGATGTCCCGCTCCAACACCCGCTCCCGACGCGCAAACTGGAAGGCCACGCCCGTGCCGGTCTCCAGCTGCCCCGTGTGCAGTGAGCCGAAGCAGTCGCACATGGCCTGCCCGGCCTGCGGCAGCTACAACGGTCGCCAGTACCCCGACGCAATGCGCGCCGAGCACCAGGTCTGAGCACCACAACGCCTCGATGAGCAACTCCCGACGGTCCGCGCGTAGTTACGACGCTGCGCGCCGGCCCGTTGCGGAGCTCGCTGCAATTCTCGATCAGGCCAGCGGAATCCAGGTCGACGAGACGCTTCTGGAACGTGGGCTTGTGCACCGCTCGTACTCGTACGAGAACGGCGGCATACCCCACAACGAGCGTCAAGAGTTTCTTGGCGATGCCATCTTGGGCTTGGTGGTAACCGACCACCTCTACCGGGCGCACCCTGACCTGCCGGAGGGTCAGCTGGCGAAGTTCCGTGCGGCGGTGGTCAATTCACGTGCGCTTGCAGCAGTTGCCCGGGAGTTGGATCTCGGGTCGTTCGTGTGGTTGGGCAAAGGGGAGCTCAGCAGCGGCGGACGCGACAAGGAATCGATCCTGGCCGACACGATGGAGTCGGTATTCGGCACTGTCTACCTGTGCGGCGGGGTCGAGGCTGCCGGTCGGCTGATACACGCTCTGATGGATGCGCGAATCGAGCAGAGTGCGCAGCTCGGCGCCGGGCTTGACTGGAAGACCTCACTACAGGAGATCTGCGCGGCTGCGGGGTTGGCCTCGCCGTATTACGTCGTCCAGGAGGACGGGCCCGATCACGACAAGGTTTTCACTGCGACGGTGGTTGTGGGCGATGAGTCGGTCGGGACCGGTGTGGGGCGCAACAAGAAGTCCGCCGAGCAACTGGCCGCGGAAGAAGCCTGGGGCCGGCTGAAGGATCGCGCCACCAGCAGTGCCTGAGCTACCCGAGGTCGAGGTCGTCCGACGCGGGCTGGCCGAACATGTCGTCGGACGCAGATTCGATGCGGTGCAGGTACTCGGTGCGCGGGTGGCCCGCCGTCACGTCCCGGGGCCAGCGGATCTTGCTGCCCGGTTGACCGGTTTTCAGGTGCGCGACGCAGCGCGCCGCGGAAAGTACCTCTGGCTGAGATCCCACGAGGATCAGGCGCTGGTCGTCCACCTCGGGATGAGTGGTCAGATGCTCGTCGAAGCCGCGGATGCTCCGCGGGAGAAACACGCGCACGCCATCTTCGACCTGGACGATGGTCGGCAACTCCGCTTCATCGATCAACGCACGTTCGGCGGATTGCAGCTGGTGGACCTGGTGCCCGATGAGATGGGGGGCGCCGTATCCGGTGAGGTCAGGCTGGTTCCGTCCGTGATCACGCACATTGCCCCCGACCCGCTGGAAACTTCGTTCGACGCCGGCGCCGTCACACGGGCCATCCGGCGGCGGCGTACCCAGCTCAAGAGGGCACTGCTGGACCAGTCGCTGGTCTCGGGCATCGGCAACATCTATGCCGACGAAGCCTTGTGGCGTGCCCAGCTGCACGGGGAGCGGGCGACCGACCGGTTGCCGCTGGCAACCTTGCGTCTCGTGCTCGATGAGGCTGCGCAGGTCATGACGAATGCGCTGGCGCAGGGCGGTACGAGCTTCGATGCGTTGTACGTCAACGTCAATGGCGCCAGCGGCTATTTCGAGCGGTCCCTGCAGGCCTACGGGCGGGTCGGTCGGCCGTGCCGGCGATGCGGGGCCACGATGGTCCGCGAGTCGTTCATGAACAGGTCGTCGTTCAGCTGCCCACAGTGCCAACCCCGACCGCGGTACCGCGTCGGTAGATTAGGACCGTGACGCAGACATCATCGACTCCGGTACACCTCCTTCCCTTGACCCTGCCGACGGCTGACGGGGCGCTGGAGTGGATCATCGAGCAGTCCCGCGGTCGCCTGGAACGGGCTCGCACCCTGGTGGCAGCCCTGAAATCAGACCCTCCAGCGGATGCGGTTGCAGTGCTGCGGGCGTGGAACGACGTTCATATCGAGATCTCCACTGCCGCTGCCATCACGTCTGTCTACGCCGAGACCAACCCGGACATGGCGGTGCGCGAGGCGGCCGACGCCGGTATGCAGCAGGTCGACGCGTTCGTGACCGATCTGGGTCTGGACGGCGATCTGTTCGCGATCTTCGATCGTCTCGAGGTCGCGGGCCTGGATGAGTTGCAGCAGCGACTGCTGACCCGCCAGCTGCGTGACTTCCGCCGGGCGGGCGTGGACCGCGACGTCACGACCAGGGACCGGCTACGTGAGCTGGCCCAGCAGGAGCTGCGCGCCAGCCAGGAATTCGGCCGCAACATCCGCGAGGGCACCCGCTCGATCCAGGTATCGCCGCAGGAGCTGGCGGGGATGCCCACCGACTGGCTGGCCGGCCACCCCGTGCAGGCGGACGGGACGATCACGGTCACCACCGACTACCCCGACTCCGTGCCGGTCGCTACGTTCTGCAGCGTTGCAGCTACCCGCAAGGCCTTGAACCGGGAGCGACTCAACATTGCGTGGCCAGCCAACGACGAGGTGCTGCAACGCCTGCTGACGCTGCGCGCCGAGCACGCCGGCCTTCTGGGGTATGCGGACTGGTCAGACCTGAACGCCGAGAACAAGATGATCCGGAATGGCGCCGCCATCAACGAGTTCATCGAGCGGATCGTGACCGCGTCCGCTGATGCTGCGCAGCGGGACAAGCAGATCCTGCTGGACCGACTTCGGCAGGACGCGCCGGACGCGACGGACCTCTACGCCTATGACCTGCCGTATTACAGCGAGACCGTGCGCCGTGAGCAGTACGACGTCGACGCGCAGCTCGTGCGCACCTTCTTCGGTTTTGAGTCCGTGCTGCAAGGGCTGCTGGACGTGACCGGTCAGCTGTTCGGACTGACCTGGGAGCCGGTGACCGATGCGGCGGTGTGGGCGCCTGACGTCCGCGCGTACGACGTGCTGCGCGGCACCACCCGCATCGGGCGCATCTACCTGGATCTGCATCCACGGGAGGGCAAATACAAGCACGCGGCGCAATTCGTTCTCGTCGAGGGCGTGCTCGACACGCAACTGCCCGAGGGCGTCCTGGTCTGCAACTTCAGCCGCGGTCTGATGGAGCACTCCGAGGTCACCACGTTCTTCCACGAGTTCGGTCACCTCATCCACCACGTCGTCGGCGGGCACCAGGAATGGGTTCAGTTCTCCGGCGTCGCCACCGAATGGGACTTCGTCGAGGCCCCCAGTCAGATGCTGGAGGAATGGGCCTGGGACGCAGCGGTGCTGGCCCGGTTCGCGGTCGACGCGGACGGCAGCACCATCCCCGCTGATCTGGTGAACCGGATGCGGATCGCCGACGATTTCGGTAAGGGGTACCTTGCTCGGACCCAGATGTTCTACGCGGCGCTGTCGGCCGGCATCCACCAGCACCGACCCGAGGATCTGACGGCCGCAGTACGCGAGACCCAGACCGCGTACTCGGTGTTCCCCTATATCGAGGACACCCATTTCCACTGCTCGTTCGGGCACCTGGACGGTTACAGCTCCGGCTACTACACCTACATGTGGTCCCTCGTGATCGCCAAAGACATGTTCAGTGCGTTCGACGCAGATGATCTCTTCGAGCCGCACGTGGCAGCGCGCTACCGCGACCGGGTACTCGCGGCCGGTGGCAGCAAAGATGCGGCTGATCTCGTCGCGGACTTCCTCGGTCGGCCCTATACCTTCGATGCCTACGAGGCCTGGTTGGCGCAGTAGACCCCGGCTATTTTTGCCGCGTTGTGGTCGCCGGCGACTCAAACATGCCGGGGATGGCTGCTTTTCGTCCCGTTCTGGTCGCTGGAGACCAGAACGCGGACGGGCCGACGCGCACCCTCAGTGGCGCGGCATACGGTGTGAGGCGTGATCGAACTGAAGTCAGCGGCCGAAATAGAACAGATGCGCCCTGCGGGGAGGTTCGTGGCCTCGGTGCTCACTGCGCTGCAGGACGCGGCCGACGTCGGCGTCAATATCCTCGACCTCGATGCCCTCGCGCACCAGATGATCCGTGACGCGGGCGCCGAATCCTGCTACATCGACTATCACCCCAGCTTCGGGGCGAGTCCGTTCGGCAAGGTCCTCTGTACGAGCGTAAATGACGCTGTGCTGCACGGCCTTCCGCACAATTACAGGTTGCGCGACGGGGATCTGTTGTCGGTCGATTTCGCAGTGTCGGTCAACGGTTGGGTGTCGGACTCGGCGCTCTCGCTCGTCGTGGGCACACCGCGCGAGGAGGATCTCGCGATCATCGACTGCACCGAGCGCGCCCTCACCGCAGGTATCGGTGCCGCGCGCGCCGGAAACAAGATGGGTGACATCAGTGCGGCCATCGCGCAGGTCGCCCACAGCAGTGGCTACTCCGTGAACACCCAGTTCGGCGGGCACGGGGTCGGGCGCACGATGCACGGCGACCCGCACGTGCCCAACGACGGACGCGCCGGGCGGGGCATGAAACTGCAGCCCGGTCTGGTGATCGCCATCGAGCCGTGGTTCATGCACACCACGGACGAGATCTACACCGACGCCGACGGCTGGACGCTGCGTAGCGCCGACGGTTCGCGCGGTGCGCACAGCGAACACACCATCGCCATCACCGCCGACGAGACGATCGTCTTCACTGCCCGCGGCTGATCCTCCCGCTCGGTAGAATCATCAGGTCCGTAGCTCCCCACACGTCGAGCACCGCAGGAGTCACCCGCTCGTGTTCGTCAAGAGCCTGACCCTCAAGGGCTTCAAGTCCTTTGCGTCGTCGACCTCGATACGCCTCGAACCGGGTATCACCGCCATTGTGGGTCCGAACGGCTCGGGCAAGTCCAATGTGGTGGACGCCCTGGCCTGGGTGATGGGGGAGCAGGGGGTCAAGAGCCTGCGCGGGGGCAAGATGGAGGACGTCATCTTCGCCGGCACGCCGGGTCGCGCGCCATTGGGCCGCGCGGAAGTGGCTCTGACGATCGACAACACCGACGCTGCCCTGCCGATCGACTACACCGAAGTGACGATCAGGCGCACCATGTTCCGCAGCGGGGGCTCGGAGTACGCCATCAACGGCACGACCTGCCGGTTGCTGGATGTGCAGGAACTCCTCTCCGATTCCGGTATCGGTCGCGAGATGCACGTGATCGTCGGGCAGGGGCAGCTGGACGCCGTCCTGCGCGCAACCCCGGAGGAACGGCGCGGGTTCGTCGAAGAGGCAGCCGGGGTGCTGAAGCACCGCAAGCGCAAGGAACGTGCGCTGCGCAAGCTGGAGACCATGGAGGCCAACCTGCACCGGGTCGGTGACCTCACCACGGAGATACGCCGACAACTCGGCCCGCTGGGCCGACAGGCACAGACCGCCCGCCGCGCTGCCACGATCCAGGCAGATGTCCGGGACGCCCGACTGAGGTTGCTTGCCGACGACCTGGTGCGGCTGATGAATACCTTGCAGCAGGACGTCGCCGACGAGGAGGCGATGCGCGAACGGCAGGGCGCAGCGACTGCAGACCTCTCGGCTGCCCAGGGCCGTCTGAATGAGATCGAGGCAGCAGCCGCTGCGGCAGCGCCGGCGCTGACCACGGCACAGGACCAGTGGTTTGCGCTGACATCGCTGGCCGAGCGGATCCGCGCCACCCGTACCCTGGCCGATCAGCGGATCCGGCTCCTTGCCGAGGCGCATCAGCAGGAGCAGGAAGGCACCGGGCGGGATCCGGAGCGACTACGCGCGCAGGCGGCCGGCGAGCGAGAGCGGCATCAGGCGTTGCTGACCTCGGCGCAGGAAGCGCGAGAGCAGCTCGAAGTGGTCACCACGACTCGCGAGGCCGCCGAACAGGCCTATCAGGATGAGCAGCACCGCGTGGCTCGGCTGCTGCGTGCTGCTGCCGACCGTCGCGAAGGGTTGGCCAAGCTGGAGGGTCAGGTCGCTGCCCGGCGTAGTCGGATCGAGGCCGCCCAATCGGAGCTCGGCCGGCTGGCTGCCGGCGCCCAGGAGATCGAGGTCCGCGCGGCCCGTGCAGAACGGGAATTCGCGGCATTGGAGTCCGGGTTGGCCGATGACGAAGAGGGCGAGCAGGGGCTGGACGCCGAGCACGAGCAGGCGCAGGCGCAATTGGCGCAGGCCCGGACGTCCCTGGAACGGGCTGTCTCCGATGAGCGCGCTGCCGAACAGGAACGCTCCGCACTGACCTCCCGCCTGGAGGCCCTCGAACTGGGACTGCGACGTGGTGACGGGGCAGCGCACCTGTTGACCTGGAGCAGCAGGAGTGACGAGGCCGACGCGCGTGAACACGGCGTACGAGGCTCGGTCGCCTCCCTGGTGAGGGTGCAGTCCGGCCATGAGGTGGCTGTGTCCGCAGCGCTGGGGTGGGCAGCGGACGCTGTCGTCGTCGCCGATCGCGACGCCGCGGCAGGTGCGCTGCGAGAACTGCATGCCGCCGACGCGGGCCGCGCGGGGATCCTGATCGAGCGCAGTGTCGACGACGGGTGGCAGCTGGGGCAGAGCGGGTCGGGGGCCGTCTGGGCGCTCGATGTCGTCACGGCGCCGGACGCACTGCAATCTGTCCTGCGCGAACTGCTGGCCGGGGTGCTCATCGTGCCGGACGCAGCAGCCGCCGATGCCGTCACCCGCGACAACCCAGAGGTGGTGGCCGTGACCGCGCAGGGCGATCTGTTCACCGCGGCTTTCGTGCGTGGCGGGTCGGCAGCGGCGCCGAGCACCCTGGAAATCCAGTCAGCGGTCGATGACACGAAAGAGCGCATCGCTGCGGTGGTAACGCGTTCGCAATCGGCCCGATTCGCGGTCCAGGCGGCTCAGACGTCGGTGGACACATTGACACTCGCGGTGAACGCGACCCTGGACCGGTTGGGGGAGTCCGACGCGCGGATGGCGGCAGTTGCCGAGCAGCTCGGACAACTCGGTCAGGCCCTGCGGGCTGCGCGCGGTGAACGCGAGCGCAGTGCCCGGTCGGTGGATGCCGCGCAGGCCGCCCTGAGCAGCAACGAGGACGAATTGGCGACCTTGCAGGAGCGGCTCGACGCGGCCCACGCCCAACCGTCCGAGGGCGAGCCGGACGTCGATGAGCAACCCCGGCTGGCCGCGGTGGCCGCGGCCGCGCGTTCGGGCGAGACCGAACATCGGTTGACCTTACGAAGCCGCGAGGAACAGGCCCGAGCGCTGGAGGGCCGAGCGGAGTCACTGGAGGCAGCCGCCCGCGCGGAGGTCGAGAACCGGCGCAAAGCGCAGCTGCGGCGGGAACGTCGTCAACGCGAGGCGCAGGTCGCCACCCAGGTCAGGGACGACGCGGAGGTACTTGCCGCGAAGGCCGACAGCGCGTTGCAGGTCGCCCTCCTCCGGCGCGACGAGGCCCAGCGGCGGCGCGCAGATCTGGAAGCCGACGTCAAAGTCCTGCGCGAACGGGTCGTGACTCACGCGGAGCAGGTGCGGGCTCTGACCGATTCGGCGCACCGTGAGGAGATGGCACGTGCCGAGCAGCGCCTCAAGGTCGAGGCAATGCAGATCAGGGCCGTGGACGAGCACGGTATCGACCCGCAGACGTTGATCCAGGAGTTCGGGCCGCACCTGCCGATACCGCACATCCCCGGTGTCGACGATGTAGCGGACCCAGCGGCTGTTCCGGAACCGACCGCGTTCGTTCGCGAGGTCCAGGAGAAGCGGTTGCGGGTGGCCGAGCGCAAACTGACCCAGTTGGGCAGGGTCAATCCACTCGCACTGGAGGAGTTCGCGGCCCTGGAGGAGCGGCATACGTTCCTCACGACGCAGCTGGATGACCTGACACGCTCCAAGAAAGACCTGCTCGCCATCGTGGCTGAGATCGACGAGCGGGTACAGCGCGTCTTCGCCGAAGCATTCGCAGACACCGCCCGCGAGTTCGAGGGGGTGTTCGAAAGGCTTTTCCCCGGCGGAGAGGGCCGACTCGTGCTCACGGAGCCGACGAACATGTTGACCACGGGTATCGACGTCGAGGCGCGCCCACCGGGCAAGAAGATCAAACGACTGTCACTGCTGTCCGGCGGGGAACGTTCGCTGGTTGCCGTCGCGTTGCTGGTGGCGATCTTCAAGGCCAGGCCGAGCCCGTTCTACATCATGGACGAGGTCGAGGCAGCGCTCGACGACGCCAACCTGGGCCGGTTGATCACCCTGTTCCAGGACCTTCGCGATTCCAGCCAGCTGATCGTCATCACCCACCAGAAACGGACCATGGAGGTCGCCGACGCGTTGTACGGCGTGTCGATGAAGGGCGACGGGATCAGCACCGTCGTCTCGCAACGGCTACGAGATGTCACCCCTGCGTCGCTGCAAGCACCTCAGTCGGTGAGTGCTCCATAGACCAGCTGTCGTAGCTCGGTCCGCAACGGATATCCGTTGGACGGCATCTGCTGGGTCATGAAGACCACGGTCAGCTCCTCTGCTGGATCCACCCAGAACACCGTGGAGGCCATTCCTCCCCAGCCGTACTCGCCCTTCGAGGTCGGGTAGCCGGCCGCGGCGGGATTGAGCATGACACTGAAGCCGAGGCCGAATCCCACTCCGTCGAAAGGGGTTTCGGCGTAGAGCGGAATGCCGAAGGATCCGAGATCGGCGCCACCTGGCAGATGATTGGTGGCCATGAAGTCGACTGTCCGGTTTCCGAGTAGCCGGACCCCGTCCAGTTGCCCGCGACCCAGCAGCATCGAGGCGAACCGGGTGTAGTCGCCCATGCTCGACACCAGCCCGCCACCGCCGGACTGGTAGGTCGCAGGCGTCAGCGCGGCGTTGCCGAGCGCGTCCAGCGGAGTCGGTCCACTGCCCGGGACGCCGTGGTAGAGCCGCGCCAACCGGCCGGTATCGACCGCATGGAACGCGGTCTCGTGCATACCCAGCGGTTCGAAGATCTCGGCACTGAAGAACTGTCCGAGGGACATTCCGGACACCACTTCCACGACCCGACCGAGTACATCGGTCGAGACCGAATAGTTCCAGCTCGTGCCGGGCTCGAAACGCAGGGGCAGCCCGGCCATCGCGTCGGTGGCGGCCGCGAGGTCCATCCCCGGCGGCACGCCGATATCGAATCCGGCAGAGCGCATTGCCTCGTCGGTGGGGTGCACGCGCTGGAAGCCGTAGGTCAGCCCAGAGGTGTGGCTCAGCAGATGGCGGATTCGCATCGGCCCGGCTGCGGGCCGGGTGACCGGTGCGGCCGCCGGACCACCGACGTAGACCCGCTGGTCGGCGTACGCCGGGAGATACGTGGCGACCGGGTCGTCCAACCGCAGCAGCCCGCGTTCGACCAGCATCATGGCTGCGACCGACGTGATGGGCTTGGTCATCGAGTAGATCCGGTAAAGCGTGTCAGAGCTGTTCGGCGCGCCGGCTTCGATGTCGCGCATCCCACCGAACGTGTCGTAGGCCAGCGCACCGTGTCGGACGACCCGCAGGTGGTAACACGGCAGTTTGCCGCTCTCGACGTACCCGCGAAGGTGGTCTTCGAGCCTCGCCAACCGGTCGGTGTCGAATCCACCGGGGGCGCTGCTGCTGTGATCTTGGACACTCATGGCGGACAGCCTCGCACCGATGACCTGGGTTGTTGTTGCGGGGGCTGCTCTACCCGAGGCGAAGCGCGTGTTGTGAACTGGTTTTCACAGCCCGTTACCGCAGAATGAGGGCATGTTGTGGCTTGTTGGTGCGCTCTTGCTGTGTGTGGTCCTCGCTGGTGCGGTTGTGGCCCTGGTCGCCATTCCTGCGCGTCGTGAAGGTAGGGAACTGCTGACCGAGCGGGGCGAGCAGATGCTCAGCAAAGTCACCGAGCGGCACCGTGACAAACAGCCCGATGAGGCCGGCAGCACCTCCTGACTCCTCGCCCCCTCGTTGGGGGCGATCCTTTCGTCGTGGCGGATCGATCCGGCACTCGATCTTTGCGAAGATGGTGGCGTGGACAGTCTCTGGGAAATCCTCGCCGTCATCACCACCGTTGTGCTCCTCGCGCTGGTTGGCTCGGTTGCGTTTCTACGCAGTCGCGCACCGCGACGGCGGGCCTCGGTACCAGCTGCGGCGCCACGCGAAGAGAAAGTCCGCGGCGCAAATACCTACCAGGCCGGTAGTACGGCTCGGATCGACACCAGTAAGACCGCAGAGCCGCCGGTCGACCCGGTGGTACAGCCGCGGCCGGTGCCTGCGCAACCGGTGCCCGCCCAGTTGCCCGACGAAGTGCCCCTCGAGCCCGCCGATGTCGCCATCGAGACCCCGGAATCGGCGCGTCATCGGATGTCGCGACTGCGCTCGCGGCTCGCAGCCAGCAACAACGCGATGGGCAAGGGTCTGCTCGGGATCCTGTCGGGCGGTCGACTGGACGAGTCGGTCTGGGAGGAGGTCGAAGACACTCTGCTCGGTGCCGACCTGGGGGTGGAAGCAAGCACCGAGCTGGTCGATGCGCTCAAACGTCGGGTACGGGCAGCGGGGGAGGCGACGCCGGAACAGGTCTACGCATGGCTTCACGAGGAGCTTCTCGTTCTGGTCGACCCGACGATGGATCGGCGGATTTCAGCGACGCGGGTCGGTAACCGGCCTGCCTGCGTGATGGTTGTCGGCGTCAACGGCACCGGCAAGACCACCTCGGTCGGCAAGCTGGCCAGGGTGCTGGTCGCGGAGAACAAGGACGTCGTCCTTGCCGCCGCCGACACGTTCCGGGCCGCAGCCGCTGATCAGTTGCAGACCTGGGGCGAACGCGTCGGGGTGCCCACGGTGCGCGCCGACCGCGATGGCGCCGACCCGGCCGCAGTTGCTTTCGATGCGGTGAAGGACGCCGCAGATGCCGAAGCGGACGTGGTGATCATCGACACCGCGGGACGGCTGCACAACAAGGTGGGCCTGATGGACGAACTGGCCAAGGTGAAACGGGTCGTGGAGAAGCAGAGCGCCATCGACGAGTGCCTCCTCGTGCTGGATGCGACAACCGGCCAGAACGGCCTACGCCAGGCCGAGGTCTTCGCTCAGGCCGTTGACATCACCGGGGTGGTCCTCACCAAACTCGACGGCACCGCGAAGGGTGGAATCGTCGTCCTGATCCAGCGTCAACTCGGTGTGCCGGTCAAACTGGTGGGCCTGGGCGAAGGGCCCGATGACCTCGCGCCGTTCGACCCCGCAGCATTCGTGGACGCGATTCTCGCCTGATGCCACAGGTTGACCTACGCAGCGTCGCAGGACAGTTCGGTCCGGGTTTCGCGCCGGTGCTGCGCTCGGCCGACTCGTTCTGGCGGGTGCGGCTCAGCGGACTTCCCGCGCGCGGTGAGCACATTCTGGTGGAGCTGCTGACCCAGGATCTGAGGGTCAGCCTGCGCTCGCTCAGCCTCGCGTCGTCGTTGTCGATCAACACCGGCGCCCGGGTGATCGCCGTCGTGGGCTCGGAGCCGCAGTGGGAGAAACGCGTGTGGACCGGGTACGACGCGGCCATGCTGCGGGACATGGCGCGCTCGTGGGGCGCGGTCGACGTGGTCGACCTGCGGGTCGCCCTGCCCGCTGTGCGAGATGGCGCAACCCACCTCGTGGTCGATGGGCAAAAGCTGCCCATCGCCGCCGAACTGGGCATTGATCCGGCGCACTTCGCCTCCATCCTGGACGCCACCGGCGCCCGTATCCGTGGGGTGCCGGCGATGACCGATCAGCTACGCGGCGATGACGCGCATACCGCGCTGCGGCAGCACAGTGAGATCAGCACCAGGATCTGGGAGGCGCTGGTCGAGCACACTTCGCCGATCGCCTTCGTCACCAGTCACGTGGACTACGCCCAGTGGGCGCCGGCCTCGGTCGCCGCCGGCCGGGTCGGTGTGCCGACTCTGCACGTGCAGAGCACCGGTGGGATGAAGGCCTACCGGGGGATAGACCCTGCATCCGCGCAACAGTCCTACCGCCAGGCGCTGACCCTCTCGCTCGGTACCTTCTTCGAAGAACAGCTGTGGCCGCACCGCGCTGCCCTGGGCCCGGCCGCGGAACTGGTGACCTGGCGGTCCCGCCGGAACCTGGGTACCCCCTCCTGGTGGCGCTCGGACAGTGAAGACGACGAAATCGCCTACGTCTCTGCGGCCGAGCGTCTCGTCGTGCGGGAGTGGGCCGCCCGCCGTATCGGACTCCCGGCGGACCGGCCCGTCGTGGCCGTGTTCAACCACGCTGTCAGTGATGCGTTGGGCGGCAACCACGAGAATTTCGACTCGCTCGCCGACTGGTTCGAACGCACTGCGGAGTACGCCGCACGCCACCCTGAGGTGAGCTGGCTGTTACTGGACCATCCCAAGCAGTACCTCTACGACACCACGGGGTCCTTCGAACGCGTCGCCGAACGCTTCGGGCACCACCGTCACCTGCGGTTCACCCAGTCCAAGATGCTCAGCAAGAACCAATTGTGGAGCCTGACGGATCTGGTGGTGACGGTCCGCGGAAGTGTGAGCAACGAGTACCCCGCGTACGGCACCCCCGCCATTCAGGCCGGTTGGTCTGAATGGAGCCACTGCGGGTTCACGATGCGCGCCGATGATCAGCCGTCCTACTGGCGGCTGCTGGACACCTCCCTCGCCGCGTTGGTGAGCGGCGCGGAGTTGATCACCGACGAGCAGGTACAGCGTGCTCGGTTGTGGATGTGGTTCTACCGCAGTGGTTCAGACGTCGACTCCGGGCTGGTGCCGCACTGGCGGCAGGGCATTGCCGGGCAGCTGCACACCCAGTTGAACGTGGCGATGAATGCCGTGGAAGGGGACGCCGACCCCTTGTTCACGTCCGTCGCACGATGGTGGAAAGATGCTGGCCCTGCGTTGCTGCGCGCGCCCGTGCAGGATGTCGCCGCCAGCGTGCGGATACGCCCCGCCGTGGCCGGTTACCACTTGTTGACCTCGTTGGACGAGCCCCTCGGGGCGCTCGGCATCGGTGCAGAGATCACCACGGGCGCGGATCCCCGGGTGGCGTTGCTCAAGGGATGGCACCGCAGCTGGGCGATGGTGGCCAGGGCGTGGAAATCCGACGCGAGCATCGGTATCCGCTGCTCACCGCAGCCGGGAGCGCGACTGTTGGCGATGACTCTGCAGATCGATCCCACCGCGGCGCAGTGGTGGGCCAAGGAACATCCCGGACAGGACGCCGATCGGGTCCGTACGCTCGCTGTCCATATCGGTGGAAAACGTCGGGCCACCGCAATCCTGGACCCGCACACCGCAACTCCTGATACAACAGCGGCCGAGGTTCCGGCCGGCGGGGATCAGTTGCCGCCATCGCACGAAGCTGTCATCCAGATCCGGCTGACTGACGCCGACATCGGACCCAGCGGCTTCGTTGTCGTGGATGTGCTCGACGATCCCGCCAGCGAACTGCCGGATGCCGTGATCGGAGTGCGCATCGATGTCATCGCTGTCGGCGAGGATCCCGGCGGCCGGATGCGGTCACTGCTGCGACGCAGTGCGTCTCGCTGACGGGCAGACGCGGCGGTGCCGCCCCCGGTTTCTCAGACGTGCGCGAGGGCAGCCGCAAGATCGTCACGTAGGTCTTCCACGTGCTCCAAGCCGACGGAGAACCGCACAGTGGCCTCGCCGATGCCAACTCTGGCTCTACCCGCCGGCCCCAGTTTGCGATGCGTTGTCGTGGCCGGATGGGTGATGAGCGACTTGGTGTCGCCGAGGTTGTTGGAGATGTCGACAATCGCCAGATTGTCCAGCAGAGCGAACGCAGCGGCCTTTGCATCAGCGGGGTCGTTGCCGCTCGCGAGGGTAAAGGTCACGACCGTGCCCCCGCCGTCCTGCTGACGCCGGGCCAGGTCGTACTGCGGATGTGAGGGCAGGTAGGGATACCGCACCGACGCGATCTGAGGTTGACTCTGCAGCCACTGCGCCAGCTCCAAGGCACTGGACGTGGCGGCGCGCACCCGCAGGTCCAGAGTCTCCAGACCCTTGAGCAGGACCCACGCATTGAAGGGGGACATACTCGGACCCGTGTTGCGGATCAGCTTCTTGACCGGGCCGTCGATGTAGTCGGTGCCGCCCAGGATGGCTCCGCCGAGCACCCGACCCTGCCCGTCGATGTGTTTGGTGGCGGAGTAGACCACGACGTCCACGCCCATCGTCATCGGTCTCTGCAGCACGGGGGTTGCGAAGACGTTGTCGACGATCACCGTGGCACCCGCAGCATGGGCCAACTCGCAGACTGCGGCGATGTCGATCACGTCCTGCATCGGGTTGGTGGGCGTCTCGAAGAACACCACGTCGGCGGGGGTGGCCAGGGCCTGCTCCCACTGGTCCAGATCGTGCCCGTCGACGTAATCGGTGTGCACGCCCCACCCCGCGAGGACCTCCTCGAAGATGACGATAGTGGACCCGAAAAGAGCACGGGCGGAGACGATTCGGGAGCCTTGCCTGACCAGCGCCGCCAGTGCGGTGAAGACCGCCGACATGCCCGTGGCCGTCGCAAAACACGCCGGGGCGCCCTCGATAAGTCGCAGTCGCTCCTCGAAAGTCGCGACGGTCGGGTTCCCGTACCGGCTGTAGACGAAGCGGTCCAGATCGCCGGCGAATGCCGCTTCCGCGTCGGCCGCCCGGTGGTAGACGTAACCCTGGGTCAGGAACAGTGCCTCGGACGTCTCGTCGAAATCGCTGCGTTGGTGGCCGCCGCGGACGGCGTAGGTGCTGGGCCGCAGGCCGCCCGGCAGCGACGACTTCGGTCGTGGATCACTCATTGCTCAGCTCTGCTTCCACGGTAGTCCGGCAGCGCGCCAACCCGTTGTGCCGCGGTGCCCGTCGCTATCCAGGCCGCCCTCGAAGCCGTCCAGTACGTTGTAGGCCGGGCCGAGGCCTGCTGCGGTTGCGGCCCGCGCCGCGCTGATCGAGCGGACCCCGCTGCGGCACAGGAACACGAGGGGTCGGCCGTCGCCTCGCTGCAGGCCGGTCTGCTGTAACTTGTTGACAAAGCCGGTATTGGCCGCGCCCTCAGGGAAGTTCACCCACTCGACCAGTTCGGTCGGCCGTTCCAAGGCGGCGGTGTCAGGCACGCCGACATAGGCCCATTCGGCGCGGGTGCGGACATCGACCAGCATCGCATCGTCATGTTCGGCGAGCAGCGCCCACGCTTGCTGCGGGGTCAGATCGCCCGCGTATCCCTCGCTCATGCGTTGTGCACCCAGCCGTCGGTCGGGCTCGCCAGGATGACGGCCTGCGCGGCGATGAGCTGCCCTCCGTCGAACGCGATCGACGGCGAGCCGTGCAGTACGTACCCCTCCTCCAGCGCGGCGCTGACCTTCTCGCAGAAACTGCGGTCGTCGGGGCCGGTCAGCAGTCGGTAACGCAGGGGATCACTCATGAGGTCATCATCTCCCACTCCGTGGTCGCGCCATGATGCTCAGGAAGCGCCCCATCATGGCGACTGCCGTGATCGCCCAGACGGTAAGAGCCACCCACGTGGCACCGTTACCGATCAACTCCACGACGGGTAGCCGATCGACCTGACCCAGGTAACGCCCGCCAACGGCGTACATGCCGAGTGGAAACACCATGCTCCACAACGACGCGTCATAGCGAAGGGGAACGCGGTGGACGATGTGACGCCATACGCCCGCGGCGATCAACGGCGGAATCAACCAGGTGCCGAACGCCCAGAAGAGCACCGAAGCCCCCGCGACCAAGCCGCGGGTGGCACTGACCATGGGCGCGTCGGCCATCCCGGCGATACGCGCGCCGGCCACCACCGTGATGGCCGTGGCTCCCATGGCCACCCAGTACGGCGGGGTCAGATCTTTCGGCCTGACCGGGTAGATCAGCAGGCGCGCCGCGACGAAGATTCCAGCTGCTGCGTAGAGAAAGGTGCCGACCGACCAGGCGAACACCGCCATCAGGGCGAGCTCGCGACGGCCGCTGGATACGGATGGTTCCAGGGAAGCGGCGAGGACGGCGACGGATTGGCTCGCGACGGCCCAGATGAACCAGGTGCCGTTCGCAAAGTGCAGCAGTGGACGCCGCGCGTGGCCGACGACCGCGGTCCAGGGAATGAGGTACCCCAGAACCACCCAGGTCGACCCGCCGACACACAACAGGACGATGGCACTGCCACTGCCCTGGTGACTGTTGCTGGCCAGCCGCGCGCCGAGGACATCGGTAGCTGCAACGAAGGTGAAGTAGGCGAAAGCATGCGACGGGTCGGCGAGGTCGGCTCGGACCGCCGGCAGGAAGGCGACTGCCCGCCAGACATACAACACGACCAGGGTGGCGTACTCCAGGATGCCCAGCCACAGCAGCGCCCCCGAAAGGGCATCAATTCCGCGGTCCTTGGTGGCGATCGAGACGATTCCGGTTGCCATGACCAGTGCGAAGTAGCCCGGGGGCATGCCCCGTACGGCCTCGCGAACGGCGTGTCGTGCGCTGAACGTCGGTACCGGGTCGATCGTCACGCGGACCGCTTTTGCACCATTCGACGGTGAAAAATAGGATCATGGATGCCATGTCGAGCGTGATCCCCACCGAACCGCCGGATAACACCGCCATCGGCGCCAGTCGTGGCCGGGTGCTCGCCGTGCTGCAGGAGGCCGACGGACCCCTCGGGATCAAGGCAATCTGCGCTCACGTCGGACTTCATCCCAACACCGCTCGCTTTCATCTCGATGCGCTGATCGAACAACAGCTGGTTGAGCGGACAACGGGAGCACGCACGGGCCCGGGTCGTCCGAGGGCGTTGTACAAGAGCAGTTCCGAAGGTACCGCCCGTAGTGCACGTCGGTACGGGTTGTTGGCGCAACTGCTGGTGCAGTACATCGCCACCCGATCCGATCATCCCGCCGGCGCCGCACTGGAAGCGGGAGAAGCGTGGGGTCGCTCGGTGGTGGGCGCTGATGGGGCCGTCCGCAGTGCTCCTGCTGCGGTCAGCGCGCTGACGGCGGTCCTCAGCGATTACGGCTTCGCTCCAGAGCCCGTCACCACGAGCGATACCCGGCTGATCCTGTTGCACCACTGTCCTTTCCGAGAGGCGGCAGAGGCCAACCGCGATGTTGTCTGCGCAGTCCATCTGGGGCTGATGCGTGGGGTCCTGGCCGAGCTCACAGCGCCGGTACGGGTGGACAGCCTGGAGCCCTTCGTCGAGCCCAACCTGTGCATTGCCCGACTGGCGGGCTGAGCCGAGCCTTCTGGATCGGGTAATATATCCAATAAATTAGTAAAAACAACTCGGGCCACCAAGAAGGTGACAGGCGGCCCGAGCAGAGCAGGCACACAAGGTCGACGGTGAACCCAATGGTCGTTGCAGCAGTTGTCTACGCAGATTTCAGTGGCGCGCGGTGCTACCTGGCGAGCCAGCTGGTAGATCGGTTGCGGCTGGGTGGTCGCCCTATCGAATGGCGGGCGATCGAGGGTGAGTCCGGTCTGCCGGTCGGTGGACGTCGCCGGACCCCCGCGGAATCGAGCGATATGACGACCGCGCTCGCGGGTATGCAGGCAGTACCGGCTTCTCAGCACGGGTTACTCGACGATCCGCCTGATCTGATACCGAACCCCACCGCAGCGGTGTCGGCGTATGCCGAAGGAGTGGTCGCTCACGCCCCGGACGCGATCCGGCGCACTTTGTTCTCTGCGTACTGGAGGCATGGGATCGATATCGGCAACCCGGAGAAACTACGCACGGTGCTGGCCCCGGCTTTCATGCGCAGCGACGCCACGAGTGACCCGATCAAGCGGTTCGGATATGCGGTGGCGATGACCCGGGAGCCGATCACCACTGCGGCCTGGGAACTGATCCGCAGCTGGCGCGAGGAGTGGGCGCAGGTAGCGCGCAATGAGCTGCCGGTGCTGGTCGAAGGAACAGACGTCTGTTCCGGCGTCGACGCGTTGGCCCGGTTGGCAGCGATGCTGCAAGAGGACGCTGCGGGAGCCATCGACACATCGTCAGCCAGCACGGTGCACTGGGCGCCACGGACGACCGTCACACCACCGGAGACCTGGACGTCCGGGGTCGGGGATCCGTGGCGCCGGGCTGCTCTGATCCAGGAGCACGAGCTCGCAACAGATCGTTAACCTCCGGTCGTCACTCGCAACATCGTTGTAACAACGGGCGCGGTCGGGCGAAACGCAGGTCGCTCATAGTCATCCCCCATGACCACCTATTCACATCTCGCAGCGGCCGATACGCCGTTCATCGATAGCGGCAACACGGCCTGGGTACTTGCTGCAGCCGCTCTGGTGCTGTTCATGACACCGGGGTTAGCGCTCTTCTACGGCTGAATGGTCCGCACCAAGAGCGTGCTGAACATGATGATGATGAGCTTCATCAGCATGGGCACGGTCGGCACGGTGTGGATTCTGTGGGGCTACAGCGAGACGTTCGGCAACGACGTCGGTGGCGGCCTGCTGGGTAACCCGTTCCAGCATTTCGGCCTGCACGGCGTGCTGGATGCGATCTACGGATACACCCCTGCTGCCGGCGGTACAGCAGCAGGCGGGGGCATCCCCGGCGGTGCATTCGTCGCCTTCCAGGTGGTCTTCGCGATCATTGCGGTGGCGTTGATCTCCGGAGCGATCGCCGACCGGGCCAAATTCTCGACCTGGGCGATCTTCACCGTGCTCTGGGCGACGCTGGTCTACTTCCCGGCAGCGCACTGGGTGTTCGCATTCGACGGGTACGCAGCAAAAGCCGGCGGTTGGATCGCCAATGGCGGTCTCTTCCTGAATGGTCACGGAGCCTATGACTTCGCGGGCGGGACAGCGATCCACATCAATGCCGGTGCGGCCGGCTTGGCGCTGGCGCTGGTACTGGGCAAGCGGGTCGGTTTCGGCAAGGAACCGATGCGCCCGCACAACCTCACCCTGGTGATGCTGGGAGCCGGGATCCTGTGGTTCGGGTGGTTCGGGTTCAACGCCGGTTCGGCACTCGGCGCGACGGCAGTGGCGGCGGGCGCATGGGTCAACACCCTGGCGGCGACCTGCACGGCAATGCTGGGCTGGCTGCTCGTGGAGAAGTTACGTGACGGGCACTTCACCTCCCTCGGCGCGGCATCCGGTGTCGTTGCGGGGCTGGTAGCCATCACCCCTGCCTGCGCCACCGTGACCCCCATCGGGGCCCTCATCGTAGGTCTGGTCGCCGGCGCACTGTGCGCGGTCGCGGTCGGTCTGAAGTTCAAGCTCGGATTCGATGACAGTCTCGACGTGGTCGGCGTACACCTCGTCGGCGGCCTGGCCGGCACCCTCCTGATCGGTCTGCTCGCCAGCAAGTCCAGCCCGAACGGATCGGGCACTCAGGAAGGCCTGTTCTACGGGGGCGGTCTGCTGCAGCTGGGCGTCCAGGCCGCAGCGGCGTTCAGCGTGTTGATCTTCTCCTTCGTCGTCACGTACATCATCGGTTTTGCCCTGCACAAGACGATCGGCTTCCGGGTGACCGAGGACGAGGAGAATGCCGGCATCGATTCTGCCGAGCATGCCGAGACCGGATACGACCTGGGCAACCTGTTCGCCGGGAGCAGGGTCGGACACCACGCGGGAGGCAGTTCGTTGCCGACGCGGCCCGCAGCGCCCGAGGGCGCGCGCCACCACGACGAAGAGGAAGTAAAGGCATGAAGCTGATCACCGCGATCATCAAGCCGTTCAAGCTGGATGAGGTCAAGGAGGCACTCGAGGCCTACGGCATCGCCGGCATGACGGTCAGCGAGGCGAGCGGTTACGGCCGCCAGCGCGGCCACAGCGAGGTCTACCGGGGCGCCGAGTACACCGTGGACTTCGTACCCAAGGTGCGTGTGGAGGTTGTTGTCGATGACATGGACGCCGGCAGTGTCGTCGACGTCATCGCCAAAGCCGCTCAGACCGGTCGGATTGGCGATGGCAAGGTGTGGACAGTGCCCGTCGAGGGTGTGGTGCGGGTCCGGACGGGGGAGAAGGGCTCGAGCGCACTGTGACGGTCGATCACGACGCTCGACGCCTGGACCTGGCGGGTACCCGCGAGTTCACCCTTCCCGGTGCTGGCCCGCCCCGGCGGGAACGACTGGCGTCCTACGGTCGTGACTGGCTGTGCGGACTGTGGCTGGAGGCCGTTGCGCCATTGCGGTCGAACGGGCAGCACGGGGTCGCTCTGGCGGCCGTGGGCAGCCTCGCGCGTGGTGACGGCGGCCCGCTCAGTGACGTGGACCTGGTGCTGATCCATGACGGGCGATCGCTCAGCACGGCCGACGTCACTGCTCTCGCGGACCGGGTCTGGTACCCGATCTGGGACGCCGGGGTGCGGCTGGATCACAGTGTGCGGACGCTGAGCGAATCGCGGGCCGTCGCATCTGCGGACCTGTCGGCAGCCGTCGGCATGTTGGATCTGGTGGTGCTCGCGGGGGACCCCGTGGTCGTTGCGGGAGTGCGGGCCAGCGTCGCCCATGATTGGCGCGGCAACGCCCGTCGGCGTTTTCCGGAGCTTCGCGAGAGCCTGCAGGCCCGCCATCAAAGGCACGGTTCGTTGGTTGATTCGGCGCAGCCGCAGCTCAAAGAGGGTCGCGGCGGTTTGCGGGACATGGCCATCCTGCGGTCGTTGGCGGCTGCCTGGCTGACAGACCGACCGCATGGCGGGGTCGACGAGGCGTACGGGCAGTTGCTGGATGTCCGCGATGCGCTGCACGTCGTCACCGGTCGGGGTCGTGACCGGTTGGGTCCAGAAGATCTGGACGGGGTCGCGGCCCTTCTCGGTCACCCGGATCAGGACGCCCTGCTGACGGTGGTGGTACAGGCTGCGCGCACGATCGATTTCGCGCTCGATGGCACCATGCGTCGGGCCGGACAGAGCCAGCGGGCGCGCACGCTGCGGGTGGGGCCACGCCGTCCGGTCCTACGCCCGCTCGGGTACGGGCTGTTCGAACACGACGGCGAGGTGGTGCTCGGCGCACGTGCCACGCCGCGCGCGGATCAGTTGTTGCTGATCCGTGCGGCGGTCCTCTCCGCGCGCTCGCAGTTACCGCTTGCGCCGGCGACCTTGGCCAATCTGTGTCGAGATGTGCAGGCTCCTGATATCCCCTGGAGCCCCGCGATCCGTGATGCGTTCGTGGATCTCCTGGCGACCGGGCCCGGGTTGCGGCAGGTGTGGGAGAGCCTGGACCTCGCCGGGGTGATCCTCTCCTGGATACCCCAGTGGCGAGCCGTGCGCAGTCGCCCGCAGCGCAACGCCGTGCATCGGCACACGGTCGATCGGCACCTGGTCGAGACTGTCGTGCAGGCGGCGTCGCTGAGCGCGGACGTCGCGCGGCCCGATCTGCTGCTGGTGGCCGCCCTGCTGCACGACATCGGCAAGGTCGAGGGGGCCCTGGACCACGCGGCGCAAGGAGCACCCGTAGCCCGCGATATCGCTCGCTCGATGGGTTTCGCCGAACGCGACGTGGACCTGATCGAACTACTCGTGCGCGAACACCTTTCTCTGGTGGAGCTCGCGACGCGCCGGGACATCGAGGACCCGGCGACGGTGCACACACTCTGCGCGGCGGTGGGTGAGCAGCGGGAGGTGCTCGACCTACTGGCCGCACTGACCCAGGCCGATGCCATTGCAGCGGGGCCGAAGGCGTGGACGCCGTGGCGAGAATCCCTGGTGACCGCCCTGGCCGGGCGAGGCCGTGATCTGCTCGGCGACCAACAGGGGGCTGCGGGGCCCGAGCCGACCGGGCATCTCGACGCGGTGATCACCGCAGGGATGCAGGATCTGGTGATCGGGGCCGTCCACGTCGAGGTCACGTCCACTCAACGCGGGGCGCTGATCCAGATCGTCGCGATCGACCGGCTCGGCCTCTTCGCGGACACCGCCGGACTGCTGGATGCGGCCGGGGTCGTCGTACGGACGGCGCGGGTGCAGACCGTCGACGGTGTGGCTGTCAACAGGTGGGATGTGGAATGCCCCAGCGGTGAGTTGCCCGACGGGCCGCAGCTGGCGCGCAGCCTGGAACAGCTGAGCACCGGCCATCGCCGGCCGCACGGTGGGGTGCGCCGCCCACGCCGCGTGCAGCCGTTGACCGGGGTGTCTGCCGTGACGCGCGCGATGGTCGTGCCGGGTGGGTCACTCGACGCGACCGTGATCGAGGTGCGCTCCGCCGATCGCCCAGGCCTGCTCCGCGACATCGGGATGACCTTCGCCAGATGCGGACTGGCTGTTCGTTCGGCGCACGTGGCTACCTACGCCGGACAGACGCTGGACACCTTCTATGTCACGGCAGCCGGTCGGGTCCCTGTACAACCGCCTGCAGTGGCGCAGGTGCTCGCCGCGCTGATCGACGCGTGTGACGGTCGGGCCGGCTGAAACCCACCACGCCGCCAGTGGTGGCGGCGCCCGATATCCTTGGGCGCGTGTTCAACACTCTTTCTGACCGCTTGACGGCCACCTTCAAGAACATCAAGGGCAAGGGTCGGCTCAGCGAATCCGATATCAACGCCACTATCCGGGACATCCGGCTGGCGTTGCTGGACGCCGACGTCGCGACGACGGTCGTGCGGCAGTTCACCTCCCAGGTCCGCGAGCGCGCACTCGGCGCCGAGGTCAGTAAGGCCCTGAACCCGGGCCAGCAGATCGTCAAGATCGTCAACGAGGAACTCGTGCAGATCCTCGGTGGCCAGACCCGACCGCTGTCGCTGGCCAAGCGCCCGCCGACGGTCATCATGCTGGCGGGGTTGCAGGGCTCCGGTAAGACGACCTTTGCGGGCAAGCTCGCCAGGCGACTGCGCGACGAAGGCCACTTCCCGGTACTGGTCGCGGCCGATCTGCAGCGCCCGAATGCCGTGACGCAGCTGGAGGTCGTCGCCGAGCGCGCGGGCGTACCGTGTTTCGCCCCCGAGCGGGGCAACGTCGGTGGTGCCGGGGCAGTCGCGGAGAGCGACGGCAGCGGCACGGCGTCCTACGGGGATCCCGTCTGGGTGGCCCAGGCCGGGGTGGGCCAGGCGCGGGTGCGTCAGTACGACGTCGTCATCGTCGACACTGCCGGCCGGCTGGCGGTCGATGAGGCACTGATGCAGCAGGCCGCTGACATCCGGGAGGCGATCAAGCCCGACGAGGTGCTCTTCGTCATCGACGCGATGATCGGTCAGGCCGCGATCGAGACGGCGTTGGCCTTCCAGCGAAGTGTTGATTTCACCGGTGTGGTGCTGTCCAAACTCGATGGCGACGCGCGTGGTGGCGCGGCACTGTCGGTCGCCTCGGTGACCGGCCGTCCGATCATGTATTCCTCCACGGGTGAAGGCGTACAGGACATCGAGGTCTTCCATCCGGACCGGATGGCCTCGCGGATTCTGGACATGGGCGATGTCCTGACGCTGATCGAGCAGGCCGAGAAGGCGTTCGATCAGCGTCAGGCCAGTGAGATGGCGCGCAAGTTCATGGACGAGGAGGACTTCACCTTCGAAGACTTCCTGGAGCAGATGAATGCCATCAAGAAGATGGGCAACATCAAGGCTCTGATGGGCATGATGCCCGGCATGTCGGGCATGCGCGACCAGCTCGCCGCGCTGGATGAGAACGAGTTCGTCCGCGTCGAGGCCATGGTGCAGTCGATGACCCGTTTCGAGCGCACCCACCCCAAGGTCATCAACGGCTCTCGTCGGGCCCGCATCGCCAAGGGATCCGGAGTGACCGTTTCGGAGGTCAACCAGCTTCTGGAGCGCTTCGGTCAGGCGCAGAAGATGATGCGCCAGATGCGTCGTGGCGGGGGGATACCCGGCATGCCTGGAATGGCGGGCATGGGTGGCGCCGCCGGGGGTAAGCGCGGCAAGCAGCAGGTGAAGAAGGGTAAGAGCGGCAATCCCGCCAAGCGCGCCCAGCAGGAGAAAGAGGCGCTGAGCAAGGCCTCCGACGCCCGCGAACGTTCCTTCGGCAACGCATTCGGCGCCCCTGTCGACGAGCCGAGCGAGCCGGTCAAAATCCCGAAGGGCTTCGAGAAGTTCCTCGGCACCAAGGACTGAGGTCTCCGGCAGGTAACGATATGGTCCGTTGATCCCCCCAGGCGAAAGTTACCCATCAGTTTGTATTGACAGGTAATACTCAGCCAACGCAGGGTTCCTCTTAAGCAATTCGTGCGCCGCAAGCGACAGCGAAATGCTCGACGGCCCACTCTCGATCCTGGGTCGAGCGTGCTGCTCCGTATCGACGGGTCCGGCGCGTGCTGCGTGTTGATTCGCCCAGTTGGGTTGACCCGCGCGGTGTTCAGGCATCGACGCCAATCGACCCCGCCAGAGGGTCGACCTTGCTGAGGAGAAGTATCAATGGGAGCTCCACCAGTGGAACTCAAAAAGGGTCTCAAACAACGCCACCTGACAATGATCGCCATGGGTGGCGTTATCGGTGCCGGGCTGTTCGTCGGATCGGGCGTCGTCATCGGCGAAGCAGGCCCAGGTGCGTTCCTGAGTTACCTCAGCGCTGGAATTCTCATCATTCTGGTCATGCGTATGCTCGGAGAAATGGCGGTCGCCAACCCGTCGACGGGTTCGTTCGCGGACTACGCGCGCAACGCCCTCGGCGGTTGGGCAGGCTTCTCCGTCGGCTGGTTGTACTGGTACTTCTGGGTCATCGTGATCGGCTTTGAGGCCGTCGCCGGTGGCAAGGTCATCCAGTACTGGCTACCCGGTGTCCCTCTCTGGTTGCTCTCCCTGATCCTGATGGCGCTGATGACGGCGACCAACCTGGTCTCGGTCAGCTCGTTCGGTGAATTCGAGTTCTGGTTCGCCGGTATCAAGGTTGCGGCGATCATCGTCTTCATCGTCATGGGTGTGCTGTACGTCGTCGGTTTCTGGCCGGGTAAAAAGGGCGGATTCGACGTCAGTAACCTGACGGCACACGGGGGGTTCCTCCCGCACGGAGGGTCCGCCATCTTTGCCGCCATCATCGTGGTGATCTTCTCGATGGTCGGTGCCGAGGTAGCGACCATTGCGGCCGCCGAGTCCGATGACCCGGGCCGGGCCATCAAAAAAGCAACCAACTCGGTGGTCTTCCGCATTGCCGTGTTCTACGTGGGTTCGATGCTGCTGCTCGTCCTGATTCTCCCGTGGAACTCCAAGAGCCTGGGCGCTTCGCCCTTCGTCGCGGCGTTCACCCAGATGCAGATTCCCGCCGCCGGAGACATCATGAATGCCGTCGTCCTGACGGCCGTATTGTCCTGCCTCAATTCGGGCCTTTACACCTCCTCACGGATGCTCTTTGTGCTGGCAGCCAGGCGTGAGGCGCCGCTGGGCATGATGAAGGTCAACGGTGCGGGTGTTCCGATGATGGCGATCCTCAGCTCCTCCGTCGTCGGGTTCCTCTGCGTCATCGCTGCGGCTATCTCGCCCGAGACGGTGTTCTTGTTCCTGTTGAACTCCTCGGGCGCGATCATCTTGTTCGTCTACCTCCTCATCTGCATCTCCCAGATCGTGCTGCGGTATCGCTCCGGGTCCAAGGATCTGACCGTCAAGATGTGGTTGTTCCCCGTCTTGTCGATCCTGGTTGCGGTGGGCATTCTTGCGATTCTGGGTCAGATGGCCTGGGATGCAAGCTCTCGGTCGCAGTTCGTGGAGAGTCTCGGCGCATGGGCGCTGGTGGTTGTGATCTTCTTCGCGACCAAGCGGTTCCGCGACCGTGACATCTCCACAGCCGATATCGCCGAGCCGACGTCTCCGGCGTCGCGGGTGCTGGTGCTCGCCAATCAAACTGTGGAGGGCGATGAGTTGCTGCAGGAGCTTCGCGCCATCGACGAACAGGGCTACGCCGAGTACTTCGTCTCCGTGCCTGCCAATCCCATCGACACCGGCACGGCAATGCACGAGGGTGCTGTTCACATGTGGGATGCGACCACGGTGGCCGCTCAGGCGCGGTTGGATCGCACCCTGGAAGTTCTGCGGTCCAGGAACCTGAAGGCCAGCGGTGAACTGGGTAGTTACAAGCCCTTGCAGGCACTGTCTGACGCGGTGGCTTCCTTCCATCCGGACCGCCTGGTGATCTGCACCCTGCCGGAGCAGGACTCGGCGTGGTTGCGCTTCGATCTGATCGACCGCGCCCGTGAGGCGCATGGACTGCCGATCACCCACGTGGTTGTGCAGCCGCAGGACGAAAGGCTGTCGGAGGTCCGATGACCATTGTGATCGGCCTCGCGCCGGGCACCAAGGGTCACGCGGCCTTGCAGTTGGGCGCTGTACTGGCCCGCTCGCGGGCAGAGGATCTGGTGGTGGCCACGGTGGTCAAGGCCCCGTGGCCGCCCGATCCCTTCCAAGGTGACCGCGAATACCTCGCCTACCAGGAGCAGGTGGCGAAGACGGCGGTGGAGCAGGCCCGTACCTATCTCGGAGCAGCGCCGCTGGGCGTGGAGTACGTCGTGCATCGCGCTCGGTCGGTGTCCACCGGCCTGCTGCAGATTGTCGAAGGTCGGCAGGTCTCCATGGTCGTCCTCGGGTCGTCATCGACCGGTGTACTCGGCCAGGTCATGCTCGGGGCGGTGACCGAGCGGCTGCTGCACAGCGCCGACCTGCCGACGGTGATCGCGCCGCGCGGCTATCGGGCCAGTTCGTCGACCGAACTGACCAGGGTGAGCGTCGCTTTCGGTCGCGCCGATCACGACAGCGCACTGCTCACCAGGGCCGCCCGGCGCGCGCACGACTTCGGTTCGACGTTACGGGTGGTCTGCTTTGCGGTTCGGCCGATGGCCGGCGCGAATGAGGCGGTGGAGTTGGATGCCGAGCAGTCGGTCGTCGATCAGTGGAGGCATCGACTGGAGGCTGACGTCGCATCGACGATGGGTGCGGTCACGGACGACGTCTCGACGCAGGTGGTTCTCGGCGAGGGAGCCACCTGGGATGCGGCGATCCAGGATGTCGAATGGACCCACGGCGACCTGCTGGTCGTCGGCACCAGCAGCGGTCCGCTCAGTCGGTTCTTCCTGGGGTCGCACGCGGCCAAAATCGTCCGTAACTCCCCGGTTCCGGTGCTGTTACTACCCCGAAGCTGAGGCGAACTACAGTCGGTCTCATGACGAAGTCCGACGCCATGCTGCACGTCCGAGGCACGATTCTGACCGGGCCGAATGAGGTCCGTGATCAATTGTGGGTGGTGGACGGCAAGATCACCTTTACGGCTCCGGCGTCCGACGAGCCGGTGCAGACGGTGCGCGGGTTCGTGCTGCCCGGGCTGGTCGACGCGCATTGTCACGTCGGGTTGGAGGCGACCGGCGGCGTCGACGATGCGACGGCGCTGCAGCATGCGATGTCCGAGCGTGCGGCAGGGGCCCTGTTGTTGCGCGATGCGGGCTCGCCGGTCGACACGCACTGGATGGATGAGCGCGAGGACCTGCCGAGGATCATCCGTGCCGGGCGGCACATCGCGCGCACCAAGCGGTACATCCGTAATTTTGCGCATGAGATCGAGCCGGCTGATCTGGTCGCGTATGTGCGGCAAGAGGCACGACGCGGCGACGGGTGGGTGAAGCTGGTGGGCGACTGGATAGATCGCGACCGGGGAGACCTCGCGCCGTGCTGGCCACGGGAGGCCCTGAGCGCCGCGATCGCAGTGGCGCACGAAGAGGGCGCTCGGGTCACCGCACACTGCTTCGGGGAGGAATCACTGCTTGATTTCGCTGCAGCGGGTACCGATTGCATCGAGCACGGGTCCGGCCTGACGCAAGACAGCATCGACCTGTTCGCGCAACAGGGAATCGCTGTCGTGCCGACGCTGGTGAATATCGAGAATTTTCCGAAGTTCGCGCAGGCCGGGGAGGGGAAGTTCCCGGCGTACGGCGTGCATATGCGTGATCTGTATGCGCGGCGCTACGACACGATCGGCGCAGCGCACGAGGCGGGGGTAGCCATCTACGTCGGCACGGACGCGGGCGGGCAGTTGCCGCACGGCCTCGTCGCGCAGGAGGTGTTCGAGCTGACGAAGGTCGGTATGACGAACATCGAGGCTCTGAGCGCTGCGACGTGGGGAGCGCGTGAATGGCTGCAACGCCCGGCTCTTCAGGAGGGAGCAAGCGCGGACTTCGTTGTCTACGAGCAGGACCCGCGCGTCGATGTCCGCGTGCTGAGCGCCCCAGCGCATATCGTGCTGCGTGGCCACGCGGTGCGATGAACGGGTCGTCGGGGGCCGTCAAGCCGCTCATCATGCGGGGCGAACGCGTGTGGGTTCGCACGGTGATGCGCACCGATCTGGTGCCGTACGAGCGCGCGGTGCGGGCCTCCTGGGATCGGATCGGTCAATGGAACCCGGTCTCGGTCGGCGACCTGGCGTGGCACCTACGTCGGCAGAGCAGCGAGCACCGCACGTTCCTCATTCACGCCACCGAGCCGGACGGAAATCACGATCTGGTCGGAAAGGTGAACGTCAGCAACGTCATTCGCGGTCGCTTCCAGAACGGCACCATGGGATATGACGCATACGACCCCTACGCCGGGCGCGGGCTGTTCGCCGAAGGACTCAAATTGGTCGTGGATCTCGCGTTCGCCGGTGACGACCGAGGTATGGGCCTGCACCGCGTCGAGGCCAACGTGCGGCCGGGCAATGTTCGCTCGGCGGGTGTGCTGCGGTCGCTCGGTTTTCGCCGGGAGGGGCACGTGCGCTCGATGTTGCTGCTGGAGAGCGGCAGTGAGCCGGCGTCCTGGCGCGACCACGATGGGTATGCGGTGCACCGCGATGAGTGGCCGGCGCCGCCGTACGCCGCGCATCGGCCTGCGCGCATCGCCGCAGTGGTGCGGGCGGAACCCGGAGCGCATCGTTCGTCAGCGCTCGCGCAGGCGCTGGCCGCCGAGCTGGGATTGCCGTTGTTCTCCACGACCGTTGTCGGGCCCCAGACGATCTGGGGACTGCTCGCGGCCTCTCCCATCGGGGCAATCATCGAGCATGCCGACTTCGTCGCCGGCGACGACACATCGGACGGTGCTGACCGGGGTCTGGAGCAGGCCGGATTCGATCCGCACGTCGTCCCAGTGGTCCAGTCCGACGATGAAGTCGCCCTGGAGTCGCGGGACATCAGTCGTATCGCGCTGCAGATTCGGGCCGCCTTCGCCTGAGCCGCCTTGCAAGGTCTGAAAAAAACTGCTCCAGCAGCAAGCTGTCTAGTAGGTCTATGTTGATCCCGAAGTGATTCACATCACACAGGAGAGTCATCCATGTCGCGTCGTTTCGCCGTCCTGCTCGTCACGTCCGCAATGGCGCTGGGTACCGGGTACGCCAGCTCACCCGCCCGGGCGCAGGCGGGCACTGCTGCTCCGAACGGTCCGGGCGCCACCAGCTACCAGGCCCAGTCGCGCAAGGATTGCATCGGTACGGCACGGAATCGGACGTCCAAGATCTGGTACACCGTGGCGAACGGGGTGTTGTCCGACGTCTTCGCGCCGACCGTCGATGCCACGAATGTCGCGACGATGCAATACATCGTGAGTGACGGCAGCTCGTTCTCCGATCTGCAAACGCGGGACATGACCTACACGGTGGGCTCGGATGCCAGCGGTATGTCGTGCACGGTCACCTCGCGCGCGAAGAGCGGCCGCTATCAGCTGAAGACCACCTACGTCACGGACCCGGCGCGGGAGTCGGTCGTGGCTCATACGACCTACCAGCCGCTGATCCGGGCGGCTGCGGATTATCGGATCTACGTTCGTCTCGATGCCAACGCGGGAGGCAACGGCGGTGGTGGCGCTTCGAACGCCGGCGCGGATACCGCGGTCACCGACACCTCCACCGGGCATCCGGTAGCGGTCAGTTACGACGTCAATACCAAGAGCCAGGCTGCGGGTCGGTCCTATGCAGTGCCCTCGTTCCTCGCGCTCACCGCCGATCACCCGTTCGGCGCCGTCAGTAGCGGTTTCGTCGGCACGAGCAGCGACGGCCTGGCGCAGCTGGATGCGGCCAAATCGCTGACCCCTACGTACTCGCAAGCAGCCGCTGGGAACGTCGAGCAGACCGCGCAGGTCAGGCCCGACAGGAAGGGCGCCTTCACGCTGGCATTGGGTTTCGGCACCTCCCAACACGCAGCGGTGGCGACGGCCGTGACGTCGGCCGCAGCGCCCTTCGCGCGTACCAGCGCGACCTACATCGCCGGGTGGAGGGCTTACGACGAGGGGCTGCGCTCGGTGAACCGGCTGAACGCCGGATGGCACCGGCAGCCTGGCGCCGTACGTGACTACTACCAGTCGGCCAATGTGCTGAAGGCCTCCGAGGACAAGACCTATCCGGGCGCGATCGTCGCCGGCGTCGACAAACCCTGGGGGCAGTCGACTCCTGCGAACGATCCGGACAACCTGTTCACCACGAGCTACTGGGAGGTCTTCCCGCGTGATCTCTACGAAGCATTCACCGGGCTGCTGGTCGACGGCGACCTCGCGACGGCCCGCGATACGGCGCGGTTCCTGCTCACCAGGAGCCAACTGCCGGACGGCTCCCAGCCGCGTAACTCCCTGCTGAACGGAGCGAAGGCCCCCGATTCGTTCAACACCCAACCGGACGAGACCGCCTACCCCCTGCTGATGGCGTGGCAGGCCGGACTTGCCGGTGACCGCTCCCTCTACCCGCACGTTCGTGCCGAGGCCGATTACCTGGTGTCACACGGTCCCAGTTACGGCGTCGAGCGCTGGGAGGAGCAGGGCGGGTATTCCCCCTCCACGATCGCTGCCGAAATTACCGGCCTGGTTTCCGCGGCGTCCATTGCCCGCACCCAGCACGATCCGGCCCGCGCGCGGATCTGGCTCGCCACAGCAGATTCCTGGCAGCGTCAGATCACGTCGTGGGGTGTCACCACGACCGGTTCGCTGTCGAAGTCGCCCTACTTCATCCGACTGTCCAAGACCGGTGACCCGAACGCCGCCATCAGCTACAACGTGGGCAATGGCGGACCGACCCTGGATCAGCGCAGTGTGATGGATCTGGGATTTCTGGAGTACGTCCGTCTCGGCCTGCTGCCGGCGACCGACCCCACGATCACGAACAGCGTCCAGGTCGCGGACAGGGTCTTGGAGAAGAAAACGGCATCCGGGCCCGGGTGGTTGCGCTACAACGGTGACGGGTACGGCGACTGCGCGGTCCCGTCTGCCAGCTCCTGCACGGTGGCCGGAGCACCGTGGACGAACGGCAACGTGGGCACCGGACACCCATGGCCCGTGCTGGCTGTCGAGCGTGCACAGCAGGAACTCGCGACCGGTGACCGGCTCGGCGCAGCCCGGCTGTTGAAGACCGTCAACGCGATGAATTCCGGCCCGGGACTGGTGCCAGAGCAGGTCTGGGACGCAGCAGGGCTGCCCGCCTCGCCGTACGGCAGTGATCCGACGAAAGCGTCCATCGGGTTCGTCAACGGCAAAGCCGACGGCTCGGCGTCGCCGTTGACCTGGGGTGCGGGAGCCCAGGTGCGACTGACTGCCGACCTGGCCGCCGGCCGCAGCCTGGAGCAGCCGAGCATCACGGTGGACCGGTACGTGCGGCACCGCCAGCAGAGCACCCGACTGACAGTGAGCGCCCCGAGCGCGGGCGAGGCAGCCGGCAAGACAGTGACGGTGACCGGCACGGCCGTCCGGGGCGCGACCGTCGACATCTCGGTCTCGGGCGTGGACGGTACGAACGCCACCACGGTCCGGACATTGCGGGTCGGGGCCTGGGGTTTCTTCTCGGTGACTGTGCCGCTGGCCGCCGGCAGCAACTCGATCGCGGTGAGCAGTACCGCGCCCGGCGGCGGCACTGCACAGGTCGTTCGCCAGGTCGTCAGCGATGTGGTGGACGGCACGTTGCTCTACGCCACGACCGACCCCACCGGCGATGACAACGGACCCGGCAAGTACGCCTACCCCACCGACGGGGCGTTCCACGCCGGAGCCTTCGACCTGACCCGGTTCGAGGTCTACAACACCGGTTCGACCGTTACCTTCCGTGTGCAGACGCGCGATCTGAGTCCGACCTTCGGCTCCAGCAACGGTGCCCAGTTGGTCGACGTCTACGTGCATGACCCGGCCGCGATCTCGACGTCCACCTCGTCGTCCTACCCCGGCATGAACTACCGGGTGAGCGGTTCGGCGGCGTGGAGCAGGCTGATCGAGGTCCAGGGGTTCGCCGGCAGCAAGATCGTCGGTCCGGACGGCACATCGGTGGGCACTCCCACGGTCAGTGCCAACGCTGTCTCCCGCTACATCACCTTCACGGTGCCGGCGGCTGCGCTGGGCGGGATGCCCTCTGCCGGCTGGGGTTTCACGGTAGCGCTGACCGGACAGGACGGCACTCACGGCGCCGACCAGACGCGATCCTTCGCGGCAACCCCGCAGCCGTACGCGTTCGGAGTATGCGCGACGGCCTCCACCGACCCGGTCTGCGCAGCCGACCCGTCGTCTGTGCCCAAGGTGATGGACACGCTGGTACCGGTCGGGGCCACGCAGAGCGATGAGTTGAACTACGTGGCGCACCAACCGGTGACGTTGAGCGACGTCGTGATTCCCTGACCTGGGTCGGTCAGCGCAGCGCGGGGGAGAGCACCCGCTCCGACTGGTGCAGATCGGTCTCGGGCACGCCGACCTGCATCCGCAGGTTCGGCTCGGTCAGGAACCGGACGTACCCGTAGTTGGTGAAGAACCCGGGCAGGTGTGGCTGCAGAGCAACACGCTCGAGGATCTCGCGGGCATCTTCGTAGCGTGCGGTCGTCGCGGCATCTGCGGTGCGGGTGAGTTTCGACATCTCTTCGGAGACGACACGGGCCATGAGCTCGCGAGTGACACGAGGACCCTCGGCAAGGGTGACATTGTGGAAAAGCCACTGCCACAATTGGACTCGAGCCATTTCGACGGTCGCTGCGTCCTCCATCAAATTGTCGATCGCGACAGCCCCACGGCCGTTGATCCAGGAAGCCAGGTACTGCAGAGCGACGGAGACGTTGGTACGCACCCCCTGCAGGCTGATGGTCTGCTGGATCCCGACCAACGAGACCAGGTCTCGGGCCGTCGCTCTGCTGACGCGTTGCACATCGCGCTGATCGTGTTTGTCGCCGAGCACTGCCGCGTAGGCCTCTGAGCACACCTGCACCAGAGCCGGGTGGGCGACCCATGATCCGTCGAAGCCTTCGGCTGCCTCGCGCTCCTTCTCCGAGCGGACCATCGCCAGCGCCCGCACCCGGGAGTCCTCGTCGTGCCGGGTCGGGTTGGTCGCCGTGGGCCCGGCGATGGCAAACGCGCCGCGCTTGTGGCAGGTCGCCACGAGCAGTTCGATGTACGCCCGCAGGAACGGGCTGGCCATCGTGATGTGGTCGCGGTCCGGCAGCACGAATTCCGTGCCGCGGTGGGCGAAGGTACGCACGTAGCTGAAGAGGTAGTCCCAGCGTCCGTCGGCCAGACCGCTGCAGTGCTCACGTAATTCGAAGAGAATCTCCTCCATCTCGAACGCTGCTGGAACGGTCTCGATGAGCACGGTGGCGCGAATTGTGCCCTGGGGAATACCGAGCTCGTTCTGCGCGAAGCGGAACACGTCGTTCCACAACCGCGCCTCGGCATGCGACTCGAGCTTGGGAAGGTAGAAATATGGTCCGGCGCCGCCGTCGATCAGGGCCTGGGCGTTGTGGAAGAAGTAGAGCCCGAAGTCCACCAGGGTCGCGGAGACCGGTCGACCGTCGATGCTGATGTGCTTCTCGCACAGGTGCCACCCGCGCGGTCGCAACACCACCGTCGGTGTGCGCGCCGGCTGGCGGCGCACCTGCCCGTCCTCGCGACGCACACTCAACTGACCGCGCGCCACGTCGTGCAGGGTGAGCTGAGCGTCGATGAGGTTGCTCCACGTCGGTGCCATCGCGTCTTCGAGGTCCGCGATCCAGACCGTCGCGCCCGATTCCAGCGCGTGCATCGCCATATTGCTGTGCACGGGAGCGATCAGCTCACACCGCCGATCCTGCAGACCGGGAGCGGTCGGCGCCACCCGCCAGCCCGTATCGTCGCGCAGTGCGGCGGTCTCACTCAGGAACTGCAGGTCGGCCCCGGCGTTGATGGCACGGGCCCCGTCACGACGCTGCGCCAGAAGCTCAGCGCGGCGCCCGGCAAACTCTCCATCGAGAGCGGCGACGAACGCGAGCGCGTCCTGGGTGAGGATCTGTTCGTACCGGTCGCCGAAGGCGCCGCGGATCTTCGGGGTGGCGCTTGAATCACGCATGATCTGACCTTTCGAGGCGGAGAACTTCCTGGGTTGTTAGAACTGGGCGTTCTCTGTGCTGTCCTTCAGCGCCGTGGTGGAGCTGTGCGGGTTCAGCGCAGTGGACACCAGATCGAAGTAGCCGGTGCCGACCTCGCGCTGGTGCTTGGTCGCGGTGTATCCACGTGCCTCGGCGGCGAACTCCTTCTCCTGCAGATCCACATACGCCTTCATCTGCTCGCGGGCGTACCCGTGGGCCAGCTCGAACATCGAGTAGTTCAGTGCATGGAAGCCGGCGAGGGTGATGAACTGAAACTTGAAGCCCATCGCGCCGAGTTCCCGCTGGAACGCAGCGATCGTGTCGTCGTCCAGGTGCTTCTTCCAGTTGAACGACGGACTGCAGTTGTAGGCCAGCATCTGGTCGGGGAACTTGTCCTTGATCGCTTCGGCGAAAGTCCTGGCATGCGCCAGGTCGGGAGTGCCGGTCTCCATCCACAGCAGGTCGGCGTACTCCGCGTAGGCCAGGCCGCGTGCGATGCACGGCTCGATGCCGTTGGTGACCTTGTAGAAGCCTTCGGCAGTGCGCTCACCGGTGATGAACGGCTGGTCGCGCTCATCGACGTCGGTCGTCAGCAGCGTTGCTGCCTCGGCGTCGGTGCGCGCGATCACGATGGACGGCACGTTGCTGACATCGGCGGCCAGGCGTGCGGCGTTGAGGGTGCGCACGTGCTGCTGGGTCGGGATCAGCACCTTCCCACCGAGGTGGCCGCACTTCTTCTCCGAGGCGAGCTGGTCCTCCCAGTGCACGCCCGCGGCACCGGAAGCGATCATCGACTTCATCAGTTCGAAGGCGTTGAGCGGGCCACCGAAGCCGGCCTCCGCGTCCGCGATGATCGGGACGACCCACTCATCGACGGTCTTGATGCCCTCGGAGTACTCGATCTGGTCGGCGCGCAGCAGAGCGTTGTTGATGCGCCGAACGACCTGCGGCACCGAGTTTGCTGGGTAGAGCGACTGGTCGGGGTAGGTCTGCCCCGCGGCGTTCGCGTCACCTGCGACCTGCCAGCCGGACAGGTAGATGGCCTTCAGGCCGGCCTTGACCTGCTGGACGGCCTGGTTGCCGGTGAGGGCGCCGAGCGCATTGACGTAGTCCTCGGTGTGCAGCTTCTCCCACAATTGCTCCGACCCGCGTCGGGCGAGGGTGAACTCCTCCTGCACGCTGCCCTGCAGTTTCACGACGTCGGCGGCGGAGTAGTCGCGCTGCACGCCGTTCCACCGGGGGTTGGCGTCCCACTCCTGCTGCAGCGCTGTCGCGGCCTGCGCCTTGCGGTCTGCTCCGGCGTCGCCGGAGGGGGCTTGGTTGATCTCGCTGTCGGGGATGGTTGAAGTCATGACAGAAGTCTGTGGGCAAATACGAGCAAGTAGCCAGATTTTCTTCGTCAATAAACGTGAAAATTGACATAAAGTAACGCTATGCCGTCTGTTGATCGTATGAAGCCGTCACCCACCACGCGTGGTTCGAGCGCCCGTGGTTCAGCCGACCGTGCACAGCCGACCTCGCGAGGTGTCAACCCGACGGATGGTGACGCCCTCCCCGGGCGGCTGACCATCCCGCACCGTTTCGTCCCCAGCGTGACCGATGTGCGCGATGAGCCCGATCCGCTGACGATCGGACGTCGGATTCGCCACCTCCGCCAGGAGAAGGGCCTGACGTTGGGCGACGTCGCCACCTCGATCGGGATGTCGGCCTCGGCGTTGTCGCTGATCGAGAACGGCAAGCGCGAGCCCCGGCTCTCGCTGCTCAATGCATTGGCTTCCACCTTCGACACCCAGCTTTCGGAGTTCCTCGCCACCAAAGCGCCTTCGCGTAGGGCGGCCCTGGAGATCCGGTTGGAGAGGGCCCAGCGAAATGCCGGCTACGACTCCCTCGGGCTGCCCAGGGTCAAGATCGGACCACGGTTGCCCCTGGAGGCGCTGGAAGCGCTTGTCGGGCTGCACGAGGTCATCGCGGCGACGTCGGCCGAGCGGGCCGCGACGCCCGAGCACGCTCGTCGGGCCAACTACGACCTGCGGGTCCGGATGCGCGGCGCGGACAACTACTTCGCCGACATCGAAACCGAGGCGAGCACGCTGCTGGAGGCGATCCACTACGCCGGTGGGCCGGTAGGGCGGGTGGCCGTCGACCGGATCGCGGCACATCTCGGATTCGCGCTCGTACATACCGGAGACCTGCCCGGGTCCACCCGCACCGTCACCGATATGACCCACAAACGTATCTACCTGCCGCAACCCGAGGCCGGTCAACACGACTCCCGCTCGCTGGCGTTGCAGGCGCTGGGGCACCTGGTGCTCGGGCACGACGTGCCGCACGACTATGCCGAGTTCCTCACCCAGCGGGTCGAGATCAACTACTTCGCCGCGTCGGTGCTGATGCCACAGGAGGGCGCTGTGCGGCTGCTGCGGACGGCGATGCAGGACAAGGACATTGCCATCGAAGATCTTCGGGATGCGTTTGCGGTCTCCTACGAAACGGCAGCGCACCGCTTCACCAATCTGGCCACCCGACACCTGGGCATTCCCGTGCACTTCATGCGGATAGGGCAGGACGGGATGATCTACAAGGCCTACGAGAACGATGGGGTGGTCTTTCCCAGCGACGCCACCGGGGCCATCGAGGGTCAGCGGGTGTGTCGGGCATGGACCGCTCGCAGGGTGTTCGAGCAACCTGACCTGTCCCAGGCGTTCTGCGCCTACACCGACACCCGCTCCGGCACCTACTGGTGCACCGCCGCGATCGACAGGACCCCTGCGGGGGCCTTCTCTGTCAACGTCGGGGTGCGTTATCAGGACGTCAAATGGTTCCGCGGCCGGGAGACCACCCACAGGGCGGTCTCGCGTTGCCCCGATCCGACCTGCTGCAACCTGCCGCCCGCGGACCTCGCCCAGCGGTGGGTCGGCAACGCCTGGCCGAGCGCGCGCGCCCATTCCCACCTGTTGGCCGCGATGCCGCCCGGGGTGTTTCCCGGTGTCGACGACACGGAGGTCTACCGCTTCCTGGACCGGCACGCCCCTTCCTGAGCATGGGGTCCAGTACGGTCACGTGATGATGCCATCGAGGTCCTCGCGGGGTGCTGCATCGCTCGGTGTGGCGACGGTGTTCCTCACCGCGTGCGGTCTGTCCTCCTGCACGTCGGGTAGCCCCTCGCCCGCCGCGTCATCGTCATCAGCCTCTGACGCCCCGGCTGCCTCCGCGTCGACACGACCACCTGCTGCGCAGCCGTCCGTCACCGTCAGCGGCAGCGGCGACATCCTGCTGCACACCGCGATCGGGCAGGAGGCCGCCGGCTACGCGTCGGCCGCAGGTCGCAAGGGCTACGACTTCGATCCGATGTTCGCGCAGGTGCGATCGGCCATCTCGGCAGCTGACCTTGCGCTCTGCCATCAGGAGACCCCGATCTCCACCACCGATACCGACCTGGGCGTCCCCGGTTCGCTCGTGTTCAACGTGCCGCGCGAGATAGCAGGAACCCTGAAACGAGCGGGCTACGACGGTTGCGACATGGCCTCCAACCACACCATCGACCGCGGACTTGCCGGGATGGCCTCAACGCGTCGACAACTGACGGACGCCGGATTGAAGGTTTCCGGGCCGTCGGCCGACGCGAAGACGTCGGGCAAGCCTGCGGTGTACGACGTTTTGGGCGTCCAGATTGCCCACCTCGCCTACACCTATACCTTCCCCAACTCGGACGGCCCCACGACCGCGGTCCCCAGCGGCGCTCCGTGGTTGCGTAGTTCGTTGTGGCCGGCGGCCGGTGCTCGGGGCATCATTTCTGACGCCACCGCAGCCAAGAAGGCAGGCGCTGCCCTGGTAATTGTCAGTATCCACTGGGGGAGAGAGGCCGTGCAGCAACCGACTGCTGACCAGGTTGCGCTGGCCGGGGCGTTGACGAAGTCACCTGCTGTCGACGCGATCTTCGGCACCCACGCCCACATCGTCCAACCGTGCACCGAGCTCAACGGCAAGTTCGTCTTCTACGGGCTCGGGAACTTCATTTCCAACCAGGGGCCCGGCCATGGTCCGCAGACGGAGTCCAACCGGGATGGCGTCCTGGCGCAGATCACCTTCACCCGCACAGCATCCGGTCGGTGGACCCAACGCGCCAGCTACCAGCCCACCTACGTCAACACGACAGCGCGGCACACCGTGCAGTTCTCTACGCCCAACTCCGATGCTGCATCGTGGAAACGGACTCAGCGCGCCATGAACGCATTGAGGTCCTGCCCGGCTGTTGCGGACGGCTCATGAGGGTCGTCGTGGTGGGCGCCGGAGCGATCGGCGGTACCCTCGCCGCCGCATTCGCCGGCGGTGGCGCGACAGTGTCGCTGCTGGCGCGCGGCGCGACCCTGGCCGCCGTGCAGCGCGACGGGCTGCTGATCGAGCATGCCGGGGAAGTGGCCTGCTACCGGCTCGTCGCAAGTGATGACCCGGCGGATCTGGGGCCCCAGGACCTGGTGGTCGTGGCCGTGAAGGCGCCCGCGCTGGGAACGGCGTTACCGGTCGTGTCTGCCCTGCTCGGTGACCAGACCTGGGTGTTGACTGCAATGAACGGCGTGCCGTGGTGGTTCCTGCAGGGCGGGTTCGGTGGGTCGGTCGCCGGCCGGACGTTGCGTACGGCGGACCCGGACGGATCGATCGCGGCAGCCCTGCCTGTCGGGCGGGTCATCGGCTCCGTGGTCCACCTGGGAGCCAGCACGCCCAGGCCGGGGGCCGTGGCCTGGTCGACGGGAGAGGCGGTCGTGCTGGGGAAACCCGCAGGAGGCGCAGACCCGTTCATCGAGGAGGTCGCAGCGGTTCTGGTGAACGGTGGTCTGGCTGCCACGACCTCACCGCAGATCCAGCGCGACGTGTGGTGGAAGTTATGGGGAAACATGACGATGAACCCCGTCAGCATGCTCACCACCAGCACGATGGACCTGATCCTGGACGATCCCTTCGTGCTCGAACTGATCGAAGCAGTGATGCTGGAGGCGAAGGCGCTGGGCGAAGTGCTCGGCATACCCATCGATCAGCTTCCTGCCGACCGCCACCGGATCACCCGGCAACTCGGGCCGTTCCGTACCTCGATGTTGCAGGACCTCGACGCCGGTCGGCCGGTCGAGCTCGATGCGCTGCTCGGATCGGTCGTAGAACTGGCGCAGCTGGCGCAGGTGGCGATGCCGACGACCCGGATGCTCTTCGGGTTGGCGCGGACACGAGCCCGCTCCATCGGTCTGTACCCGCCGGCCTGAGGATTTCGGCGCGTCGGGTGGTTCTGGCAGACTGTCCCGCGTACCCGCGCGTCCGGTCGGTTTCCACCTGCCCGCGCGCCTACCCCGAGTCTCGGCCCCCCCATGCATTCGCATGTGGTCTCGCCGTGCTCACTGATGATGGAACAGGAGACACCACCAACGTGGCCGTCAAAATTCGTTTGAAGCGTCTCGGCAAGATTCGCACCCCCCAGTACCGCGTCGTCGTCATGGACTCGCGCACCAAGCGCGATGGTCGGGCGATCGAGGAAATCGGCAAGTACCACCCCAAGGAAGACCCCAGTCTGATCGAGATCGACTCCGACCGCGCGCAGTACTGGCTCGGCGTAGGTGCTCAGCCCACCGAGCAGGTGCACGCTCTGCTGCGCGTGACCGGTGACTGGCAGAAGTTCAAGGGCGAGCCGGGTGCCGAGGGCACCCTGCGCGTGAAGGAAGCTCCGCGCGACAAGAAGGCCGCCTACGAGGCGGCCCTGGCCGCCGCGCAGAACGAGTCCGACGCAGCCGGTAAGGGTGGCGCGACCACCCGCAAGAAGGCCGCTGCATCAACCGAGAAGGTCAGCGAGAAGTCGACCGAAAAGGCGACCGAGAAGCCGGCCGAGAAGGCCGAGGACTCCAAGCCCGTCGACGAGTTGGCAACCGACGCAGCTGCGCCCGCCGCCAAGGAGGCTGACGCAGCGACTGCCGAGGCCGCCGCCAGCACCGAGAGCTGAGTCTCTTGCTGGAAGAAGCTCTCGAGCACCTTGTCAAAGGCATCGTCGATCACGAAGACGATGTCGTGGTGACGCACAAGGACGGCCGACGCGGCGAGATGCTCGAGGTGCGCGTGCACCCCGATGATCTCGGTCGGGTGATCGGACGCTCGGGTCGCACGGCGTCCGCGCTTCGCACGGTCGTGGGAGCGCTCGCCAGCGGTCGCAACATTCGTGTCGACATCGTCGACACAGATCAGGTGCGCTGACCCCTCAGTCAGGAACGTCGATCGACGCCAGGTGGACCGGGATGGCCGGAGCGCCTGGCGTCGATCATTTCCGCTCCTCCACGTGCTTGATTTCCACAAGAAGGTCCCTCATCGTGACCACCACCCGCCCTGCGCTGGGCAGCCCGTCGGCGCTCGCTGGAGTGCTCGTCGCCTTCACCGCCAACGGATTCGGCTATGGCGCTATCGGAGCCCTGACACCCGCGCTGCGCGACCAGTTGCACACCGACGCACTCGGGATCGGTGTTCTGCTGATGTCCCTGGGCTTGTCCGCGATCGTCGGCATCAACCTCGGGGGTCGCAGCTCCGATGCGCGCGGGGCGTTACGGCCGATGCAGATCGGCACCCTGGCGATGGGTCTCGGATTGCTGCTGCTGCCCTGGGCGACGTCGATATGGACGGCGTGCGTGGCCGGGCTCCTGATCGGTCTCGGTAACGGCGCGCTCGATGTCTCGATGAATGCACTCGCCGTGCAGGTCGAACAGCACCGGGAACGGCCGGTGATGAGTCGGCTGCATGCGTTCTTTTCCGTCGGGACCCTGGGCGTGTCCCTCCTGGTGCTGTTGTTGGGTGCTGCAGCACTGTCGGGGGCAGGACTGACGCGTGTCGCGCTCACCACGGTCGGCGTTGCATTACTGGGCAGCGTCTACTTTCAGGATCGGCTCTCAGCTCAGTCCGAGGTGGTCGCGCACGCCGACGCACACGGTAGGAAGAGCGCAGTCCCGCGGGCAGCGTGGCTGCTGGGCCTGATGGCCATCTGCTTCGCCATCGCAGAGGGCACCGCGATGGACTGGTCGGCGTTCGATGTGAAAGTGATCGCTGAGGTTTCGGACTCGACCGCGGCGCTCGGGGTGGTCGCTGTGTCGGCCACGATGGTTACCATCCGGCTCCTCGGCGACGCTGCCGTGCATGCCATGGGCCGCCGCGCGGTCGTCCGATCCGGCGCGGCCGTCGCTGCGGGCGGATACCTGATCTGTGTGGTAGCCGGTCCGCTCTGGCTCCTGCTCACCGGCTGGGCCGTCGTGGGCCTGGGCATGGGGCTGGTCGCACCGCAGATCTACGGGCTCGCCGGCAACCTCGCCGGGGGACGAGGGCTGTCCGTGGTGGTTTCGATGGGGTACGCGGCGGGTCTACTCGGGCCCGGCGTGATCGGCACCCTCGTGCATGCCTTCGGCATTGCCCATGCGCTGATCGCTCCGCTGTCGCTGGCGCTGCTGCTGTCCGGGTTGAGCGTTGTCATGCCCGAGGTGCGACGCGGCGGGCCCCCTACGCAAGCACCATCCTGAGATACTCGTGCGCATGACCCAGCTCTCGCCGTCCCGATACGCGGTAGCTGACCCCTGTGCGCAACCGACACCGTGGCGGCGGACCCGCTCGATGGTGCTGGGTGGTCTGGCGGCAGTGCTGCTCACCGTCGCAGTGCACTTCCGCGATCCGCACCGGCACGCCTCGTGGGGGCTGTGCCCGCTGTATGCGCTGACCGGTCTCTACTGTCCCGGTTGCGGTGGAATGCGAGCAGTGAACGACCTCACCAATGGCGATCTGCGGGCGGCCGTCTCGAGCAACGTGCTCGCGCTGACGCTGTTGCCGGTGGTCATCGGATGGTGGCTGGTCGAGGTGCGCAATCGTTGGCGGGGCGTGCACGTGGTGCCGTTCACCCGCCGACACGCCAGCACCGCGACCACCCTCGCGGCCATCGTCGCGATTGGTTTCATGGTTGTACGCAACACGCCGTGGGGCGCCGGGTTCGCGCCCTGACGGCGGTCACCAGGCAGGTCGCGATGACCCGTCCCGTACTGAGAGACTTCCGGTATGGATGAGGTGTTGGTTGCGCGAATCGGTCGTCCGAACGGACTCAAGGGCGCGGTGACGGTTCAGTCGCACACCGATCAGCCGGCGGAGCGTTTCGTCCCGGGAGCAGACTTCGTCACCGAACCCTCGATCGGGGCGCTGACGATCCGCTCGGCCAGATTGCAGGGTATGACGTGGGTACTGGCGTTCGAGGAGGTGACCGACCGGGAGGGGGCCGAGGCAATCCGGGGTACGCGGCTGCTCGCAGAGCCGGACTCGCCCGGCGGGGACGACGGGTTCTACGAAGACGACCTGGTGGGCCTCGACGTCGTCCTGCTCGACGGGTCGCCGGTGGGCACGGTGACAGCTCTGCACCAACGCCCGGCGCAGGATCTCATTGAGGTCGAGCTCGTGGGCGGTGGCGCTGCCTACGTGCCGTTCGTGGATCAGATCGTGCCGCAGGTCGATCTGGAAGGCGGCCGGATCACCATCGATCCTCCCCCCGGGCTGCTGGAACTGGCCGGAGCCTGACTGCGTGCGCATCGACGTCGTCTCGATCTTCACTGACTACCTCGCACCACTGGACCTGTCGCTGATTGGAAAGGCGCGCCGCGACGGCGTCCTCGATGTTCGGGTGCACGATCTGCGGGACTTCACCCACGACCGGCACCGAACCGTCGACGACACGCCGTACGGAGGTGGCGCGGGGATGGTCATGAAACCCGAGCCATGGGCGACTGCCTTGGACGAGGTAGCGGCCAGCGGCGACGAGCGTCCCGTTCTGGTCGTGCCCGGCCCCGGTGGTGCGCCCTTCACACAGGCGATGGCTCACGAGCTGGCCGGGCATCCGTGGTTGGTGTTTGCCTGCGGCCGCTACGAGGGCATCGACGAGCGGGTGTACGACTACGCGGCGGCGACGATGCAGGTGCGGGTCATCTCGCTCGGCGACTACGTGCTGAATGGGGGCGAGGTCGCGGCGCTGGCCATGATCGAAGCCGTGGCCAGGTTGTTACCGGGCGTGATCGGCAATGCCGCCTCACTCGATGAGGAATCCCATGAGGGGGGCCTGCTCGAATACCCCGTCTACACCAAACCTGCCCAGTGGCGCGACTATTCGGTCCCATCGGTGCTGCTGTCGGGCGACCATGGCGCAATCTCCTCGTGGCGCCGCGAGCAGCGACTGCGCCGCACCGCCGAGCGCCGACCAGATTTGCTGCATCCCTCGGCTGCCGTCCGGACCTCGCAGCTGGAGCTGGTACCCGCCGGCCTCGGTGACGTGGGCGAACTGCTCACGCTGACCCACGCCTGCTGGTTGTCGGCGGGTATCGAGAACGCAACGCTCGATATTCCGGCACAGCATGAGACCTACGATTCCCTGGCCCTCTCACTGCAGAACACGAAGACCTACGTGACCCGCGTTGACGGACGGTTGATCGCGTCGGTCCGCGGCCGGCAGCTCGACGACGACTGGGAGATCGAGCGGCTGATGGTCGCGCCGGATCTGCGCGGACGTGGGTTGGGACGATGGCTGCTGCAGCAGGTCGAGGCATACGCGCCGGCCGGGGTCACCGCCTACAGCCTGTTCACCGGTGACCGCAGTCGAGGTCCGCTGCGTCTGTATCGCGCGGCCGGCTACCGGCGCGCGGGCGCCGGACCGCACGACCGCACCGTCCGGTTGCGCAAGCAGCTCGACGGAGGCGACCAGAACTGACGCGAGGGTCGCGGTCCACGATTTACGCACGACGTCGCTTGTCTGGCACAATCAGCTCTCGCGCCGCGTATGCGTACGGACCCCCGCCACAGGGGGATGTGGCCTGATCCGTCAGGTCATGCGGTCTGAGGCAGTCGGCGCACCCCGTTCATCAACGGTGACGACCTGTGGCGTCACGAGGAAGAAGCCCGTCATGCAGAAGTTCGACGACATCGATGCAGCCAGTCTGCGGTCCGACATCCCGCAGTTCCGGGCCGGCGACAACGTCAAGGTGCACGTGAAGGTCATCGAGGGCACCCGTAGTCGTGTCCAGATCTTTCAGGGAGTCGTCATCCGACGTCACGGCGGCGGTGTGGGCGAGACCTTCACCGTGCGCAAGATCAGCTTCGGTGTCGGTGTCGAGCGCACCTTCCCGCTGCATACCCCGGTGATCGACCACATCGAGGTCGCTTCACGTGGTGACGTGCGCCGCGCCAAGCTGTACTACCTGCGCAACCTTCGCGGCAAGGCTGCCAAGATCAAGGAAAAGCGCGACGCTCCTGCAGTCAAGCCCAGCAAGGCCTGATCACCGCGGACAGCACCGACCCGCAGTCGTG
>JALYUK010000063.1 GCA_030853805.1 Actinomycetota bacterium
CGTCAACGGCCTGATCGAGCTCCACCGCCGCGTCGCACGCGGCATCCCCAACCGCAACAACTACCGCTGCCAATGCTCCTGATCGGCGGAGGCCTCAACCTATGACCCCACCCTCAACTGCGAAGAGCCCCTAAACAGACAGAACGTCTGGTCGCGGGGCGACCCGTGACATCCGGCGTTGTCGGTCCAGCTGACCATCGCCTCAAAGCGTCGCGCATGCCGCGAGAACGGTTCGTAGATCCAAGGAATCGGGTACCTGCCATCGTTGTCGAGAATGACCAGCGGCAGCTCGCCTGGTACCAGGTCGAGCAACTTCAGCGGATGGTCGTCGGAGTCAGTTAGCTGCACATCCAGGTCGCGTGCTGCTGCCGGGCCCTTGTTCGTAAGTACGAGGTGATAGCCCGCGTCGAAGTCGCCGTGCCCAGGGATCGTGACATGTGCCCGTGTCGAGAGCCAGTGGAAAGCGACACTCACGTCAGCTTGTCGTTCTGCGAGTACCTGCCGCCGGTGCTGGGCGAGCCACGTGTATCCGGACAGCGAGAGTGCCAGTCCGCTAATCACCACACCAACCCATTCGCCCATGCGGGGGTCACGGTTTTGATGCAGCCTTCGACCGCTTGGCGCGTCGTCGCAGTCCGATGAGTACAAGGGCAGCAGTTCCAAGGATCGCTGTCGCGCTGCCTACCGCCAGCGCGGTGGGGGACCGGCCTTGTGATGTCGCGCTGCCTACTGCCAGCGCTGCGGGGGACCGGTCTTGTGAGGACTTGGTCGATGCTATGGGTGCAGTTGCTTTCGGGTGGGAAGTAGCTATGACCTCGAATTTCTCAAGAAAGTAACTTGAGCCTGACCCGCCGTAAGATTGACCGTCACTATAAGACCGTACATCGTAAATTCCAGGTTTGGCGTCACAACGTATGTGGATCAGAACAATTCCTGCGTTCACTCCATCCCATGCTTGGGCGCCATGGTCGAACACTGCCGACCGCAGCGTTAGACCTGATGTGGGGGCTTTAGGAAAATCAGTGAATGAGTAAATTCGTTTTACAGTGTCGCAGGGATGTACTTGGACGATGTGCGTTTTTCCTCGGGCAATGACGAGATGTTTGCCAACGCCGGCTAGCGCGTCTTCTTCGGCCTGAGACAAGACATGGATTAAACCCAATGTGTTTCCGCCATCCCGTACACCCCGGGTTGATAAAACTTTGTAGGTACCGGGTGTGGCGTCACAGCGGATTCTGATCGCTGCCAGTGCCTGTTTCCCATTGGCCGTGACCGTGACTGGATGAACAAACGGCGCGGAAGAAAGCACTGCTCCAGGGCTCAAAAAAATATCACTGTGGGTGAAGTTTTGGCACCGTCGCACCGGAAGAGCATCTCCGGTGGCCCCATCAGCCACCCAAGAACCTTCGGCGTGAATGTCACCTGTCTCGTTGGCCAACCGGTCCGGAGTCGGCGCCCGCCCGACACCCGCCACCAGTATCGAAACCATGGCCACTGTTGTCGAAAGTTGCCGGAGAATTGCACTCACCTCAGTCGCTACTCCTAGTTTCGTCGGGGAACGTTGTTTTCGCTGGTCAGCACCGTACCGATGTAATGCTGCGAATGACTGGGGGGGGAGTATCCGAATTTCGGTGTTTCTGATCCTGTTGGTTGTCAGTACTTTTCAGCGGTGGGCCAGCGGCCCTCGAATACGATGGCGAACACGTTCAGCGCTGGTTTCCAGCGCATGGTCCAGCGGGTGGCTCCCTTCCCGGTCGGGTCCAGGCTCCTGGTGACAAGGTAGAGGCATTTGAGCGCGGCGTGTTCGTTGGGGAAGTGACCTCGGGCTCGCACCGCGCGCCGGTAGCGGGCGTTCAATGATTCGATCGCGTTCGTACTGAACAGGATCCGTCGTATTTCGACGTCGAATGCGAGGAACGGGGTGAATTCTTCCCACGCATTTTCCCACAATTGGATGACCGCGGGGTATCGGGCGCCCCAGGTGGCGGTGAACTCCGCGAACTGCGCCCTGGCCTCGGCCGCACTGGAGGCGGTGTACACCAGTTTGAGTTCTCTTGCGATCTGGTCCCAGTACTTGCGGGAGGTATACCGGAAACTGTTGCGCAGCAAATGGATCACGCAG
>JALYUK010000074.1 GCA_030853805.1 Actinomycetota bacterium
ACGCCTAAATCCGAAGAGCCTTCTTACCCGACCCATCTTTGAGACCTTGACATGCTCGGCGCAACCTTCGCTTCTCGACTACCCCGACCATATCCGAGCGAGAGATAACACAAATAAAACTATAACCATTAAAACAAATTATTAGTAAATATTTGGTGTTCATTACCTCTGTAATTGATAAATCTTCGAGGAAACGCGCCGCATAATACCGGCTGCCACCATCACCGGTTGTAATAAAGATTCCCAGAATCATTGACATGGCTATACACGCCGTTGACAGTTGAGATTGACAAGCCCGCGCCGCGGGCCCTGTTTCCATGGAGACAGTCCGCGTGAAAGTCGGTCCGCCAGATGGTTACTCCCGTTCCGCGTTGACGCAGCCGACGCCTTCTAACCAGCCTGGGGGCGGGATTGTCCATCGAGTGAGGGCAGACGAGATTGGGCAGATGATGCGACGCCCTCATGACCATTTACCGCCCCGGACCCCACCGCGTGTATGGCTTTTCACGGATGATCAGCCAATGTTCTTCTAGAGAATGAGAAGTTAATGTTGAAAGCTAGCTATATTGTCACGGCAGCCGCACTAGCGACATCAAGCCTTCTCAGTGTGTCTCCGAAAGCGAGTGCGCTTGCAGAGCACCCTGCGTCAGAAAATGCAGCGTCGCCAAGGGTAACCCTCGCAACCAAACCAGCGTTCGGTGTCACTTTTCACGGTATCTGGAACTACGCGAATGATACAGAACGAACGCAGGCGCTGACTCAGTTCAAAGATTCTGGCGGCACCTGGATCAGAACTGACATCACGTGGTCGGACATCGAACAGTCACCTGGCAAATACGATCCGACCGAACTTGCCGCATACGATGACGTTATCAACATTGCCGTAAAGAACGGCTTGAAAGTGCTGGCCGTTATCCAGTCAACTCCGAACTGGGCTCATGTTGGAAGCACAGACACCAGCGCGCCACCGACGAGCCCCGCAACATATGCAAAATTCGCCGCGGACATGTCGCTGCGCTATTCGGGAAAAGTGCAAGCAATTGAACTCTGGAATGAACCAAACAACTCGGATTTCTTCACACCATCCTCTGAACCAAAAAGGGCCAGCGAATTCTTTTCCCTCGAGAAAGCTGCGTACACATCTATCAAAAAGAGCGGCGCTCCAGGCATCCAGGTGATGGCCGGCGGGCCTTCCTACAACGACGACGCCTGGTGGAGCAAGCTCTACGCTTTGGGAATTAAGAACTACACCGACGTCGTCGCTGTCCACCCCTACATGTCGCCCTCGAACTTGCCTCCAGAGACCAAGGAAGACGGCGGCATTTGGACAATAAATCACCTACCTGCTGTGTTGAAAGTCATGTCGGCCTACGGTGACGGGTCAAAACCAATCTGGTTCACGGAGTTCGGTTGGTCCTCTCACGCAAACAATTCAATGAACACCGCTAACTGGCTTCAGGGTGTTACCCAAGCCCAGCAAGCGCAATACCTAACGAACACACTGCGGTTAGTCAGCGGGTCTTACCCGCAGGTGAAGAATGTCTTCTGGTACAACTTGCGGAATCGAACAAACGACTCAATACAGAACAACAATTACGGCTTACTCAACGCGAACCTAACTCCCAAGCCGGCCTTAACGGCGTTGAAATCGGCCTATAACGTAAGTGCCTCCACCCGCTAACCAGGCTCAGGTCCAGGAGGATCGACAAACGGGCTTTTCGCACTTGAGGGTGGATTAAGGGCGACGCGCCGGTAGCGCGGGTGACCTGTAGGGGGTCGAAGCCCTTGAGGATTAGAGGACTTCGACCTCTTCTGACGTCAAGGGTCTCGGCGATGGTTGACCCTACGTTGTGCTGCCCGAACGAGCACGGTTACTGCGACCGGTGCGGGCCACTGATCGACCTGCAGGGGCTGCGGGTGATCGCGGTCGAGCGCTTCGCCAGCGGAGCGCTGCGGGTGGAGGTGGAGTCCCCGCCGGGGTTGCTGGGATGCGCCACGTGCGGTGTCGTCGCGCATGGCCATGGTCGGCGGCCGGTGCACTGATCGACACCCCATCCGCTGGTGCCTCCACCGTCGTGCCCGGTCGGCTCGTTTACCGAGCAAGACGAACGGATCGCGGTGCCGCGAACGTTGTTGACTGAGCGGGCCTGTTGGTGGGCGATTGGGCAGCTACGGCGCGAGCACGGGAGTATCAGTGGCTTGGCCCGGCAAATGGGCACTACCTGGCACACGGTGTGGGACTCGATCCGCCTGCTGTTACAGGTGGCTGCCGATGATGCAACCCGCTTCGCCGGGGCCATCATGCTTGGGGTTGATGAGTATGTGTGGCACCACGTGTCCGAACGCAAACACGGACCGAAGTTCTTGGCCGGGATTGTCGACCTGTCCCCCCGCAAGCGGGAGGTACCCCGTTATCTTTTTGGTGGCCCTCGAGTGAGGGTTGCTGGTCGACTCCCGCGGTATGGCTTTGGTGCCCCTGACGATGCATGTCTTGGCTGGTGTTGCCGCCGCGGGAGATGGCCG
>JALYUK010000087.1 GCA_030853805.1 Actinomycetota bacterium
TGTCGACGTCGGAATCCACAGTCGAGCGGCAGGGGAGCTACTCTGCGCAGGTCATGCTTCTTCCGCCCGGCGTTGGTGCTGCCATCCGGCTCGACCCGGAGTCGCCCGAGTCGGCTCCGCAGGTCAATGGCATTTCGTTTATCAGCGAACCGCTCGCCGAAGACGCGGTACTCGCCGGTTACGGCAAAGCCGGGCTCTGGGTGTCCTCCAGCGCTGCGGACATGGATATTTACGTGTCAGTTCGGGCAGTAGACGAAGACGGCCGTGAGGTCGATTACACGAGCTTTGCGACAATGGGCTTCAGCGACCGCCCGACCCCTCTGATGAAGGGCTGGTTAAAGGCATCCCACCGCACGCTGGATGCCGAGCGCTCGACGGAGTACAGCCCCAAGCACACCCACCGTAAGGCGGATTACGCCCCGCTGGTAAGGGACGAGCTCGTGCCGGTGGAGATTGAACTTATTCCCAATACGGGGCTTGTCCGCAAGGGCCAGCGAATCCGGGTCGACGTCCAGCCGTACGACGGGGTCGCGCACGGAATGCACCATGCCTACGACCCGGGCTATCACGACGGCGCGACCAACACCGTCTACACCGGCCCCGGCCACGTCAGCTATGTGCAGTTACCGATCATCCCGCGGTAACCGGTTTTGTCCAAAAGCGCGCGGGGCTACTCCGCGCCGGCTACTCAGTAAGCAGTAGCCCGGCGTGCTTTTCAACCGCCGTCTTCGCTCGACGGACGTCACCGGCGATGATGGCGGCGACGAGCTCTTCATGCGTCTCGAGGCGGATGTGCAGCCATTCGGTCGCCGACTCGGGGGCGTCGTCGTGAGTTGCCGCCACCGCGTGCTCGCGCACGAACATCGTCATCGACAGGTAGAGCGCCGAGGCTGTCTGGTTCGGTGAGATCAGCGCTATGCGCTCGTGCAGGTCCCAGTTCGCCAGCAGGAACGCGGTAGTGCCCCTGGCTGCCGCTGACTTGAGTTTGGTCAGGAGCTTTTTGATATCGGCGATGTCCGCCGCGGTGCGGTGCTCGGCAGCGTCGACGTCGATCAGTACCTCGAGCGCTTCCCGCACGGCCACGGCTTCGGCCACAGAGGTCGGAGCATCGGTGACCGCGAGAAGGGTGTGGCGAATTTTCACCATCGGCCCCGCAGCCGTGGCGAAAAGGCCGCCGCCACGGCCGGGTCGGATCTCGGCGAGCCCGCGGTCCGCCAGCAGCCGGATCGCCTCAGCGACGGTCGATCGGGCAAAACCCGATCGCGCCCTGAGCGAGTCGATCGTACCGATCAGCTCGCCTGGTTTAAAGTCCCGGTCGAGAATCTGTTGCTCGATCTCACTCGCGAGAACGTTGGCGCGCGTCAGTCCGGCGAATGAATTCATCCGCTCACACTATCAAGAAACATCGCAACGATTACTTCGGTTGCGTGGTGTCGACAGCAGGCACGGGGGATCACCAGGACCACTCATTTGCCTGCAGCTCGGTGCCCTCACTGGAGGTGGTGCGAGTCGAAAGATGAGAACCGTGTTCGGCCAGGTGCGCGGCGTGGTCACGGAGCGAGTCGTGTGCGAAGTCGTGGTCGAAGTCCCGGACGACGGAATGCAGGTGATTGCCGCTGTCAACCGCGTTGACCATCTCGATCAGGAGCGAGCGGGTCTGGACCCTGAAATAATGGGGGACACCCCTAACCAGGCCGCCGGCCCAGGCGAAGTGGATCGCAGCGGGACCGTCGGCGTCGATCTGCGTCCGATACTGTGCGGCCGCTGTCGCCGGAAGGCGTGCAAGGTAAGTGTCCAGCAAACGCGAGAGTGTGGCCCGCTGCGCATCGTCGAGACGGTCGGCGGCGATGCCGGAGGGTTTGGCGCGCACCAGAGCCAGCGACTGACGATCCGCGGTCGTGATCTGGTACTGCGGCATCCCCAGGTCGTAATGATCCGGATACTCCAGCGCGCCGATCAGCGGGACCTGCCGTGAGACGAAATCGGCCGGCGCCACGTCATGGATGACGGCGCAACTGCGCTGACCATCATCGAATGAGTCGAGAAGGTCGAACCCGAGTCCTTCATCCTCGGCCATCGGGTTCAGCACTCCCGCGCCGATCATGGGTTGCTGTCCGAAAGCGCTCGGGGTGGTCGATATCCAGCGCTGGTTCACGATAGTGATGTTGAGGCAGACGTGGTGCCCGAGGAAGCGCAGCGACCAGGTGTCTTCAAAACCGGGCCGACCGAAGATGCTCAGGAAATAGGAGTCGGACGTGCGCCACAGAGGCGCTGCGACGCCGAG
>JALYUK010000100.1 GCA_030853805.1 Actinomycetota bacterium
GACCCTCGTCCACCGCCTCCGGTGCGACGTGCCCGACACACAGGCCGGTGGTACCGCCGGAGAAGCGACCGTCGGTCAGCAGCAGCACGTCTTTGCCCAGACCGGCGCCCTTGATGGCACCGGTCACGGAAAGCATCTCGCGCATACCCGGGCCGCCCTTCGGGCCCTCGTAGCGGATGACAACGACGTCCTTCGCCTTCAACGAACCGTCTTCGACGGCATCCATGGCGGCCCGTTCACCGTTGAAAACCCTTGCGGTTCCCTCGAATACGTCGCTGTCGAAGCCCGCGGACTTCACCACGGCACCCTCCGGTGCCAGCGAACCCTTCAGGATCGTCAGACCGCCGGTCTTGTGGATCGGCCTGCTCATCGCGCGCAGCACCTTGCCGTCCAGGTCCGGTGGCGGAACATCCGACAGGTTCTGCGCCATCGTGCGCCCGGTGACCGTCATACAGTCACCGTGCATCAAACCGGCATCGAGCAGCGCGCGCATCACGACGGGCACCCCGCCGACCTTGTCGATATCAGACATCACGTAGCTGCCGAACGGCTTGACGTCGGCCAGGTGCGGCACCCGGGCGCCGATCCGCTGGAAGTCATCGATCGCCAGGTCGACATCGGCTTCGTGCGCAATTGCCAGCAGGTGCAGCACTGCGTTCGTCGATCCGCCGAAGGCCATGACGACAGCGATCGCGTTCTCGAAGGCCTCCTTGGTCATGATGTCGCGCGCGGTGATCCCCTGACGGATCAGCTCGACCACCGCCTCCCCGGACTTGCGGGCGTAGCCGTCACGTCGGCGGTCCGTCGCGGGCGGCGCGGCGCTGCCGGGCAGCGACATACCCATTGCCTCGGCGACCGAAGCCATCGTGTTGGCGGTGTACATCCCACCGCAGGCCCCCTCGCCGGGGCAGATCGCCCGCTCGATGATGTCGACGTCGGCACGGCTCATCAGTCCCGCTGCGCACGCACCGACCGCCTCGAAGGCGTCGATGATCGTGACCTGCTTCTCGGTGCCGTCGGTGAGCTTGGCGATACCGGGCAGGATCGACCCGGCGTAGAGGAACACGCTGGCCAGATCGAGGCGCGCCGCGGCCATCAACATGCCGGGCAGCGACTTGTCGCAGCCGGCGAGCAGGACGGTGCCGTCCAGGCGCTCGGCGCTGACGACGGTCTCGACCGAGTCGGCGATGATCTCGCGGCTGACCAGCGAGAAGTGCATGCCTTCGTGGCCCATCGAAATGCCGTCCGAGACGCTGATCGTGCCGAACTCCATCGGGAAGCCACCGGCTGCGTGCACGCCGTCCTTGGATGCCTTCGCGAGGCGGTCCAGCGACAGGTTGCAGGGGGTGATCTCGTTCCACGAGCTCGCGACGCCGATCTGCGGTTTCTTGAAGTCTTCGTCACCCATCCCAATTGCGCGCAGCATGCCGCGGGAGGCGGCCTTCTCCAGCCCGTCGGTGACGTCGCGGCTACGGGGCTTCATATCAGGGGTGTCAGGCATGCCGGGAGCCTAAACCCGCCCCGCGGTCCGCCGTCGAGCGGTCCGTCAGCCGACCATGGCGTAGCAACCGCTGCGGTCAGTCGGCGCGTGCCGTATGCACGGCCAGCAGCGTCGCCGAGCCTGCTGCGAGGTCTGACCAGGCACCGTCGAACTCCAGGACGGCGACCGTGCACGTCGGGTAGCTCGCCGCCAACGATGCGAGAGCCTCAGCATCGCTGTCGTCCCCAGCGAGTTCGGCGGCAAGCAGCGGTACTCCGGGAGCGTGGCCCACCACCGCGAGCGTCTCAACCTTGTCCTCGATCTCGCGCAGCACCGCGAGCAGCTCCTGCGGTTCGGCGTTGTAGATCCGGCGGTCGTGCTCGACGATCGCACCGATACCGGAGGCATCCACGACGCCGGCCCACGTTTGCCTGGTGCGAGCCGCTGTGGAGCAACACGTCTCTTGCACCTGCACGTTGTGCTCCTTGAACCACCTGCCCAGTCCGGCAGCATCCGCTCGGCCGCTGGGCGCGAGCTCCCGCTCATGGTCGGGAACGGCGCCCGGCTCTTGCGCCTTCGCGTGTCGGATGAGGACGAGGCGATGGCGGTCAGTCGTCATGCACCGAGCATGTCACTGCTCGCCCGATGGCGACGATTCGCCCGGTGGCGACAGTTCACCCGGTGGCGACTACGTGTGACAGCTCCTCACCTCGACCGACGCGGGTCAGCTGCCCGCGCAGGAAGCTCAGCGCCCGGGGCTCGAATGCGGTGGTGGCGCCGCCGACGTGGGGGGTGATGAGCACGCCGGGAGTGCTCCAGAGCGGGTGCCCCTGCGGCAGCGGTTCGGGATCGGTGACGTCCAGGGCCGCGGTCAGCCTGCCGGACGCGCATTCGCTGATCAGAGCATCGGTGTCAATGACCGCCCCCCGCGCGACGTTCACCACCAACGCGCCGTCCGGCAGTGCCGCCAGGAAATCGGCGCCCACCAGATGACGGGTCGCATCCGAGAGCGGCACGACGACGATCACCACGTCGTGGTGCGGCAGTAACTTGGGCAGTTCGTCGGTGCCGTGGATCGAGTCCACCAGATCGTCGCCGTCCCTGGCGCGGGAGGCGACGGCGGTAACCGATACCTCGAACGGCGCCAGCCGCCGCACGATCGCATGCCCGATCGAGCCGTATCCAAGCACGAGGACCCGTCGGTCGGCCAGGGATCTACGACCGTTCAGCGACTCCCACGAGCCGTGATCCGCGCTGCGTACGGCCTGTGGCACGCCGCGCAGGGAGGAAAGAATCAAGGCCAGCGCGAGTTCTGCGGTGGATGTGTCGTGAATCCCTGCACCGTTGGCCAACGCCACCCCGGTGGGCAGATAGGGCAGCACATTCTCGTACCCGGCAGTGACCAGTTGTACCGCCTCCAACTGCGCGCAGCCGGCCAACCGCTCGAGGCGGGACTTTCCGGCGCCCATATAGGGCGGCACGACCAGGGCGATGTCAGTGCGGGGCGGGTCGCCGTCCATGTCCCAAACCACCGTCTGGACGCCGGGGATATCGCTCAATTGCGATGCCCAGGATTCATCGGGCAGTGCGACAACGTGATTCATCAATGAGCCTCCGTAACGGGCAACGAACGTAGCCCTCGAATGGTGACGCTGGAACGACGACGCGGCGGACCGCCCGGATGCAGCTTCGGCATCCGCTCGGCGAGTACCCGCAAGGCGATCTGCGCCTCAAGACGCGCGAGAGGCGCGCCGACGCAGTAGTGCACCCCGCCGGAAAAGGCGAGGTGGTCGATGTCAGTGCGGGTGATGTCGAAGAAGTTGGGCCGTTCGAACCGGGCAGGGTCTCGGTTCGCTGCCGCCAGCAAGCACAGCACCCGATGCCCCGCCGGCACTTCATAACCCTCGATAACGCTGTCCCGCTGCGCGATCCGGTCAGTGAACTGAATCGGCGGGTCGTACCGCAGGGTCTCCTCAACGACCCGCGCCGCGAGCGTGGGGTCCTTTACCAGCAGCTGCCACTGTTCGGGGTTGCGCATCAGGGCGAGCACAGCGTTGCCGATCAAATTGACGGTGGTCTCGAAACCGGCCACCAGCAGCAGCACACACAGCGGCAGGATTTCCTCGGAGCGGACAGCGGCGCCTTCTTCGGCGACCAGCATCGAGATCATGTCGTCGCGCGGATCGGCTCGACGCTGCTGCACGATTCGCTCGAACATGGCGTCCAGGCCGGTCTTCGCGTCCAGGATCTTCTTCGCATGCCACAGCCCGTGCGGTCCTTCCAGAGCGCTGCCCAGCGCCGTGCCCCATCGCAGGAACCGTCGCTCATCGACATCGGGTACGCCGAGCAGCTCCGAGATGATCCGAATCGGCAGCGGCGCGGCCAACTGGTCGATCAGATCGAACGTCGCACCGGGCTCGACATCGTCGAGGCGCTCATGCACGATCTTCTCGATCGCCGTCGCGTACCCACCCAACCGGCTAGCCGCGAAGGCCGGTGCCGCGACCCGGCGCAGGCGGGCGTGCTCGGGCGGATCCATCTCCAGCAACGACATGCTGAACTCGAACGCGTCCTTGCCGACAATCGTTCGGCCGCCCACCCCGAAGTCGTGACTCTTGAGTACCTGCCGGCAGACGGCATGACCGGAGGCGACGTGCACCTTGGCTTCCCGGGGCAGCGGCAGGATCGGCGCCATGTCACGAACCCGGTCGTAGAACGGGTAGGGGTTCAGTTTGCCCGGCCAGACAATGGCCTGGGCAAGCGGTCCGTGCTGCACGCGGGCGGCGTACTGGGTCTTCGCCTTAGCGACGTAGAGGTCCTTGACGAACGTTCCCGCCAGTTTCGCCTGCGTCGTCAGACCGGGTTGCCCCATGCCGTCCGCCTCTCACGCGAGCCGCCGGGCGGCTCGCCGTCGTTGCCTCAGGTCAGTCGTTGCAGGATCAGATCGCGGATGTGAGCGGCGTCCGCCTGACCGCGCATCTCCTTCATCACCGCGCCGATCAAGGCACCGACCGCGTTCAACTTACCCTCGCGGACCTTGTCGGCGATGGGTACATTCGCGGCGATGACCGCATCGACTGCTGCCTCCAACGCGCCGTCGTCCTGGACCAGTGCAAGGCCGCGGGCATCGGCAACCTGGGTCGGTGTGCCCTCACCGGCCAGGACACCGTCCAGAACCTGTCGTGCCATCGCATCGTTCAGCCGACCGTCACTGACCAGTCCGGCAAGCTCGGCAATATGTGCCGGCGTCACACCGAAGTCATCGATCGGCTTGGCCTCGACGTTCGCCCGCCGGGCGATCTCACCGGTCCACCATTTGCGCGCGGCGGCCGGGCTCGCACCGTCGGCCACGGTCTGTTCGATCAGCTCGGTCGCTCCGGCGTTGAGCACGTCGCGCATCTCCAGGTCGCTGTATCCCCAGTCCTGCTGCAGTCGCTTGCGGCGCTGCGTGGGCGGTTCGGGCAGCGTCGCGCGCAACCGCTCGACGTACTCGCGTGATGGCGCGACCGGCACCAGGTCCGGCTCGGGGAAGTAGCGGTAGTCGTCGGCGTCGGACTTCGGGCGGCCGGACGTGGTGACGCCGGTGTCCTCGTGCCAGTGCCGGGTCTCCTGGAAGATCGCTTCGCCACTGTCCAGAACTGCGGCGTGCCGACCGATCTCGTAGGTGATCGCGCGCTCCACCGAGCGCAGCGAGTTGACGTTCTTGGTCTCGGTGCGGGTGCCGAGCTGCTGCGCGCCGCGCGGTTTGAGCGAGAGGTTCGCATCGCAGCGCACCGAGCCCTGCTCCATCCGCACGTCACTCACGTCCAGTGCCTTCAGCAGGTCGCGCAGTGTCGCAACGAATGCCTTGGCCACCTCAGGGGCCCGCTCGCCCGCGCCGACGACCGGTTTGGTGACGATCTCGATCAGCGGGATACCAGCGCGGTTGTAGTCGACCAGGGAGTATTCGGCGCCCTGGATGCGTCCGGTCGAACCGCCGACGTGCAATGACTTGCCGGTGTCCTCCTCCATGTGGGCGCGCTCGATCTCCACCCGCCACGGGGTACCGTCATCAAGGGTGATGTCGAGGTATCCCTCGAAGGCGATCGGCTCGTCGTACTGGCTGGTCTGGAAATTCTTCGGCATATCCGGGTAGAAGTAGTTCTTCCGGGCGAACCGACACCAGGTGGCGATCTCGCAGTTGAGCGCGAGGCCGATCCGGATCGCCGACTCGATGCCCATGGTGTTGACCACCGGCAGCGCACCCGGCAGCGCGAGGCAGACCGGGCAGGTCTGGGTGTTGGGCTCCGCGCCGAAGCCGGTCGCGCAGCCGCAGAACATCTTCGTCGCGGTGTTGAGCTCGACGTGCACCTCGAGCCCGAAGACCGGGTCGTAGCGGGCGACGGCGTCGTCGTAGTCGACGACTTCGGCGGTCAGACTCATCGGGTCGCCTCCATGGTGGCAAGGTGTGGTGCTCGGGTGAGGATCGGGGCGCCCCACTGCTCCAGCAGCGCTGATTCAAGCGCTGCGCCGACTTCGTAGAGCCGGTCATCGCGCATCGCCGGTGCCAGGATCTGCAGGCCGCTGGGCAGACCATCTTCTGCCAGGCCGTTGGGCAGGGACATTCCAGGGACACCGGCCAGGTTCGCCGGGATGGTGGCCACGTCGTTCAGGTACATCGCCATCGGGTCAGCCAACTTCTCCCCCAGCTTGAACGCCGTGGTCGGCGCAGTCGGGGTGACCAGCACGTCCACCTGCTCGAAGGCGGCCGCGAAGTCGCGGGCGATCAGGGTGCGGACCTTCTGCGCCTGGCCGTAGTAGGCGTCGTAGTACCCGGCGGACAGTGCGTAGGTGCCCAGGATGATGCGACGTTTGACCTCGTCACCGAAGCCGGCATCGCGGGTTGCGGCCATCACCTGCTCGGCGCTCGGGCTGTCCACTCCCTGGGGGCGCACGCGCAGGCCGTACCGCATGGCGTCGAACTTGGCCAGGTTCGAGGAAGCCTCACTCGGCAGGATCAGGTAGTAGGCGGCCAACCCCTTCACGAAACTGGGGCAGCCGACCTGAACGATCTCGGCGCCGCGCGCCTCCAGCAGTTTCAGCGACTCCTCGAAGCGGTCCTTGACTCCGCTCTGGAAGCCGTCGCCGGAGATCTCGTGGACCACACCGATCTTCAGGCCCGCCACGTCGCCGCGACGGGCAGCCGCAACCACGCCGGGGATCGGCGCGTCGATGGAGGTGGAGTCCATCGGGTCGTGCCCGCCGATGACTTCGTGCAGCAGCGCGGAATCCAACACAGTGCGGGTACAGGGCCCGGCCTGGTCCAGCGAACTGGCAAGGGCGATCAGGCCGTAACGGGACACCCCGCCATAGGTCGGCTTGACGCCCACCGTGCCGGTGAATGCCGCAGGCTGACGGATCGAGCCACCGGTATCGGTGCCGATCGCGAGCGGAGCCTCGAACGCGGCAATCGCCGCGGCGGAACCGCCACCTGATCCACCGGGCGCGCGCTCCAGATCCCACGGGTTGAAGCTCGGCCCGTACGCCGAGTGCTCGGTCGAGCTGCCCATTGCGAACTCGTCCATGTTGGTCTTGCCGAGGATCGGCATACCGGCGGCGCGTAGGCGGGTGACCAGCGTCGCGTCGTACGGCGGGATCCAACCTTCCAGCATCCTGCTACCGGCCGTAGTGGGCAGACCGCGGGTCGCGACGACATCCTTGACCGCGATCGGTACGCCGGCGAGCGGGGAGATCCGGCCGTCGCTGCGACGGTCCGCGCGGCTCTCGTCGACCGCGCGGGCCGCTGCCAGGGCGCCATCGGCGTCGACGTGCAGGTAGGCGTGGACGGCACCGTCGACCTCGGCGATGCGATCCAGGTGGGCCTGGGTCACCTCGACACTGGACAGCGAACCGTCGGCGATCGCGGCGCCGAGGTCGGCCGCGCTGCGGGTGGTGATATCTGAAGTTGAAGACACGGGAGGCACACTCACTCTTGGTCGAGGATGCGGGGGACGGCGAATCGGTCGGCCTGCACGTCAGGTGCTCCCGAGAGCGCATCGACGCGCGACAGACTCGGGCGTACGACGTCCTCGCGGGTCACGTTGACCAGCGGCAACGGGTGCGACATCGGCGGCACGTCATCGGAGGCGATCTCGCCCACCGTGGCGACGAATCCGATGATGTCGTCCAGCTGTCCGGCGAGCGATTCCAGCTCGGCGTCGGACAGCTGGATCCGGGCTAACGAGGCGAGATGCGCAACCTCGGCGGTAGACAGCTGTGGCATGCGGCCATTCTATCGGTGGGCCGCAGTGCCCCGCCCCGGCCGCTCAGCTGACGAGCGCCGCCAACACGAGGTCCGGCTTCGGATTGGTGTGCGCCTTGCCCGCGATGACCACGGTCGGCACGATTTCGTTGCCGTTGTTGACACTCGCGACGTAGCTGCGAGCCTGGTCGTCTTCCCAGATGTTGCGCCAGGTGGCGGCGTCTGCGGCAGCGCCGAGGTCGGCGCGTAGACGCGAACAGTAGCCGCACCCCGGTCGCCAGTAGATCGTCACGTCGCTCTTGTCAGTCGTCTCAGTCACAGGCGGTGCAACGTCCCCGCAGCGTTCTGTATGCCCGGCGCGCGGCCACCAGAGGCTGCGACCCGTCAGTCCGTGGGAAAGATGTCGGGCAGCTCCGATGCTCGGCCGGTGAACTCGGGGGCCCGCTTCTGAACGAAGGAGGCAACACCATCGACGCCGTCGCCGAAGCTGGTCCAGTACATCGCCAGGGATTCCGCTTTGTGCGCCTCGCGCGGGTGGGGGGAGGCGGAGTTGCGGTACATCATCGACCGGGTGAGCGCGACAGCTACCGGGCTGCGGTTATCGGTGAAGCGGTGCGCGAGCTCGGTCGCGGCAGCGAGTAGGTCCTCCGGCTCGTGGATCGAGCGGATCAGTCCGCCGTCGTGTGCCTGCTCGGCGGTCAGGATGTCACCGGTGTAGACCCACTCCAGCGCCTGCTGGATGCCGACGATCCTCGGCAGGAACCACGTCGAGCACGCTTCGGGCACGATGCCGATCTTGCCGAAGACGAACCCGATACGGGCTTTGGTGGACGCGAGTCGAAAGTCCATTGCGCAGGTCATCGTCGCGCCGACCCCGACCGCCGCTCCGTTGATCGCCGCGATGACCGGCTTGGGGCAGTCGAAGATCGCCAGCGACACTCTGCCGCCGGTATCGCGCACGCCGTCGACCATCGCCGGGTCGTCGTACTGCTCGAGAAGGTCCTGAGGGGTCGGCTTCAGTGCCGGGTCGAGCCCGAATACGTTGCCGTCGGCGGTGAGGTCCATCCCCGCACAGAACGCGCGTCCTGATCCGGTGACGATGACAGCGCGCACCGCGTCGTCTGCCCCCGCGCGAGCAAAGACGTCGATCAGCTCATCGGCCATCTCGACGGTGAAGGAGTTCAGCGCGTCGGGTCGGTTCAAGGTGATGGTCGCGATGCCATCGACGATGTCGTATTCGATCGTCTCGTAGGCAGCTGTGGCATCGGCGGCATCTGTGGCGAGGGCGGATTCGGTGCTCATGAGGACTTGGCCTTTCGTTGGGCGACTACGGTCATCGAGGCTTTCATCAGCTTCCAATAGCTGCCCGGCCGGGTACGCGCCATAATGTCCAGCATCTTCGCGTCCCGGCCGATCAACAGCCGTGGCTTGCGGTGTATCGCAGCCGCAAGGATGTCTTCGGCGGCTTTGTCGGCAGGGTAACTGAGCATCGCCGCGAACGATTTCTGCTGCATGACCCGCTCTCTCGCGGTGACTCCTGCGGCAACCCGGGCATTAGCAGCGATATTGGTGCGGATGCCGCCGGGGTGAACCACGGTGACACCCACGGGAAGGTCCTCTTCCCCGAGCTCGTGACGCAGCGATTCGGAGAACCCGCGCAGCCCGAACTTACTGGTGCTGTACGCCGTCTGACCGGGTGGAGCGACGAGCCCGAACAACGATGAGGTGTTGACGATGTGGGCATTTCCGTTCTCGATCAGCAGCGGTAGCAACGCTCGGGTGATTCGGATCGGTGCCAGCAGGTTGATCTGCATCAACCAATCGAAATCTGCCTCGCTGGTCTGCGTGAAGCGGCCACCGAGTGCGACCCCCGCGTTGTTGAAGAGCAGATTCAGGTCAGGGTGAGCGACCACAATCCGTGAGATGGCAGTATCCGTCTGTTCTCGATCGGACAGGTCCACTACATAGGTGGACGCGTTCACCGACGGGCTCTGCCGCTTGATCGCTGCCGCTACTCGCGCCAACCCGGGCTCGTCGCGGTCCAACAGCACCACGCTCGCGCCACGTCGGGCCAGCCCGAGAGCGAGGTGCTCGCCCATCCCACCCGCAGCGCCCGTCACCAGCGCGACTGACCCGGCAACCTCGATATCAGGCAACGTCATGAGCATTCCTTTGCAGTGGTGAGCGCATCCGTCCGCCCCAGAACTCCAACGGAGTCCTAGTACTCATCGCCGCCATCTCCCTCATTACCCTGCTCGCCCTGATCGCCGCCGGTGCCGCCTGTTTCAGTCTGCAGCGGTACAGCGTCCGCTCCACCGGCCAGCAGGAGCCGGAACCCCGCCTCGTCCAGGATTCGCAGGCCCAGGTCCTCGGCCTTGGTCGCCTTCGTGCCGGCGTTGGCGCCCACGACGACGAAGTCGGTCTTCTTCGACACCGAGCCGCTGGCCTTGCCCCCGCGGGAAATGATGGCTTCTTTGCTCTCATCCCGTGAGAACCCCTCCATCGACCCGGTGACCACGATCGTCAATCCCTCCAGCGTCCGGTCGATCGAGGTGTCGACCTCGTCTGCCATCCGCACGCCGTCCTGCTCCCACCGCGCCACGATCTGCTGATGCCAGTCGACCTCGAACCACTCGATGACAGCGGCGGCGATGATCGGGCCGACCCCGTCGGTTGCGGCCAACTGCTCGCGGGTCGCCTCACGGATGGCCTGCATGGTGCTGAATTCAGCGGCCAGCCCCCGCGCCGCTGTGGGCCCCACGTGCCGAATGGACAACGCCACCAGCACCCGCCACAACGGCTGGGTCTTGGCGACCTGCAGGTTGTCCAGGAAGCGCTGCCCGTTCGCCGACAGCACCCGACCCTGCACGACCGCGTCTTCCGGATCGGACTTCTTCGCGGTCCTCGTATAGAGGTCGACCTGCACCAGGTCGGCGGCCGTGAGCCGGAACAATGTCGATTCGTCCTGCAGCGCGCCTGCCTGCAGCAGCGCGATCGCGCCCTCCCAACCGAGCGCCTCGATGTCAAACGCGCCACGAGCGGCCAACCCGAACAGTCGCTCCCGTAGCTGGGAGGGGCAGGACTGCGCGTTCGGGCAGCGGATGTCCTTGTCACCATCGCGCTCATAGGCCAGCGGGGTACCGCACGACGGGCAGTGCGTGGGCATCTGGAACTCTCGCTCGCTGCCGTCGCGCAGCTCGACGACCGGCCCCACGATCTCGGGTATGACGTCGCCGGCCTTCCGCAGCACCACCGTGTCACCGATGAGCACACCCTTGCGCTGTACCTCGGATGCATTGTGCAGAGTGGCCATCTCCACGGTGGAGCCTGCCACCTTGATCGGCTCCATCACCCCGAACGGCGTCACCCGCCCGGTCCGACCGACGTTGACCTGGATGTCCAAGAGTTTGGTGTTGACCTCCTCAGGCGGATATTTGAAGGCAATCGCCCACCGCGGTGCCCGCGAGGTCGACCCGAGCGCACGTTGTACGGCCACCTCGTCGACCTTCACGACCACCCCGTCGAGCTGGTGTTCCACGGAGTGCCGATGGGTACCCGCCCACTCGATGTAGTCCTGGACCTGCGCCGGGGTGTCCACCACCCTGCTGTGCGTCGACACCGGCAACCCCCACGCACCGAGCAGTTCATACGCCTGGCTCTGCCGGGCGATGTCGAAGCCGTCGCGGGCACCGATGCCGTGCACCAGCATCCGCAACGGCCGCGTCGCGGTGACCTTCGGGTCCTTCTGCCGCAGAGATCCCGCTGCCGCGTTGCGCGGGTTGGCGAAAGGGGATTTCCCCGCCTCGACCATCCGCTCGTTGACCCCGGCGAACGCCTCGACCGGGAAGAAGACCTCGCCGCGAACCTCGACCAGCTTCGGCACTGCCACCTCACCGCCGGACAGGGCGTGCGGAATGCCCTCGATGGTGCGTACATTCAGCGTCACATCCTCCCCGGTCCGCCCGTCCCCCCTGGTCACTCCGCGTACCAACCGGCCGTCCTCGTACAACAGGTTGATCGCCAGGCCGTCGATCTTCAGCTCGCACAGGTAATGCACTGCTGCGCCGCCGGAATCGCGCTGCACCCGGGCGGCCCACGCGGCCATCTCCTCGGCGTTGAACGCGTTGTCCAGGCTCAGCATCCGCTCGCGGTGATCGACCGGCGTGAAATCGGTGCTGTAGGTCGCGCCGACCTGCTGGGTCGGACTGTCCGGGGTGCGCAGGGCCGGGTGCTCGCGCTCCAGCTCGCTCAACCGCCGCATCAACGCGTCGTATTCGCCGTCGCTCACGGTAGGCGCATCGCGGACGTGGTATGCGAACTGGTGCGCTCGCGCCTGCTCGGCCGCCGTCGTCCACTCGTGCCGGGCCTCGTCGGGGATTCCACTGTCGCTGACTACGGATCGATCGGTCACGGAGCCATCCTGCCCGAGGGGACCGACAACCCGAGCACGCGCTCACCTGCAGCAGGACGCAACGCAATGGTTCAGGAGTTCTGCGCGGCCTCCGCCAGTTCCCGGCCTGCAGCCTGTAACAGTTTCAGTACTGCGACAGCGAGCTCTTCGCTGCTACCGGCCAACCCGCAGGCAGGCGAGATGGTCAACCCGGTCAGCTGTGCCGGGCGCAGCCCGAGCCGCCCCCACTGGGTCGTGACCCGCTCGACATACTCCCGCGGATCACGCGCTGTGGTGTCGGAGGGGAGCATCCCCAGCCACGGGGCGCGGTCGCTTTCGACCAACTCTGCCACCTGCTCCCACTCCCTGAACTCCAGCAGCGAGCTGTCGACCGCGATACCGAGTCCCGCGACATCCGCTGTCAGCGCGAGCGGCGGCGTGCCGGCGCAGCTGTGCAGCACCACCTCCTGTGCGATCCCGACCGTCGTGGCGACCACCTCGGCGAATGCTTCGCGCGCGGTATGCGGATCAACCGCCCGCAACCGGGAGAACCCGGAGTCCGTGGGTACCCGGCCCTGCAGGACCGCGGTCAACCCCGGCTCGTCCCACTGCAGGATCAACGTGGCACCGGGCACGAGGGACTGCACCTGCGCGAGGTGGTCCACCGCTGCGGCGCACACCGCCTGCCGGATATCCCGGCACGCGCCCGGGTCCGACAGCGCCTTCTCCCCGCGCGGAAGCGCCACCTGAGCAGCCAGCGTCCACGGCCCGCACATCGACAGCTTCAGTTCGCCGGTGTACCCGTCGTACGCCTCGGCCAACTCGTCCAGATCCTGCCGCAGGTAGGCCGCCCCGCGTGCGGAATCCCTGCCCCGACCGCCGGCCAACCGCCACCCGCTGGGTTGCAGATCAACGGCCAGATCCGGCAACGCGGCCGCCGTACGACCGACCAGGTCCGCGCCCGGGCCCCGGGCCGGCAACTCCGCCAGAAAAGGTAGCCCCTCCTGCGCGAGCAGATCCCGGATCATCCTGTTGGCACGCCTGGGGTCGGTGCCCGGCCACGACCCGATCCCGGTGACACGCGGCAGATCAACGATAGGAACTCAGCGACTTCGTGCCGATCCCTTGCAGCGACTTCTTGACGGTTCCGGTCTTGACCTGCACGAAACACGCGGCGTACCGGTCGCCCAGCTTCCATGCGCTTTCGCTCACGAAGAGGCCGGTGATCTCGATATCACTGCGGCTGTCGGTGCCGAGAAAGGCTCGGCCGACGGGCGGGCACAGCTTCGCGCGCTGGGCCACCAGGTGCGCCCTGCCGGGAAACTTCTCGACATATCGACCGGACAGGTATCCGCCGACGCTCTGAGCCCCGTGCGGTTGCGTACAGGACACGATCTTGAAGTTCTTGGCAGCCTTGTCAACGCAGAACGTGTACTGGAAGGCATTGGCTCCGGTCAGTTTGTCCGCCAGCGTGTAGTTGATCGGGAGGTTGGCGGAGTCGTCTCCGGTGCGCAGGTGCACCAGGCAGACAATCCGACTCGCGTTCAGCGGGTCATCCAGGAGTTTGACCGGCTGACCGACGGCGAGCAGCCCCACCGGGGCACCACCGGTGAATTTCAGGACAGAGGCATTGCAGGTCTCGGTGCGTAGAACCTGGCGAGCGCTCGGATCGCTGGTGTCCCTGGCGTCCTTGATCACTGCCGTCACCTGGTAGATGTGGGTCTGGGTACACGGCACGACGGCGTAGGAGTCCTTGTCCGCGAGGCACTGACCGGTTTGGACGGACGAAGAGATCGTCGAGGCGGCGGCACTGGAGGAGGACGAGGAATTCGGGGAGGAACTGGAGGATGCGCTGGGCGAGGAGGAACCCGAGGACGAACTGCTCGACGGCGCAGACGGCGCCGATGTCTGCACCGTAGGCCCGCTCCCGCCGCCCCCGCAGGCAGTGAGGAGCCCCGCGCAAGCCACCACTGCCAGGATCGGTTTCTTCATCGTTCTCACTCCTTGATCGGCGGATGCGCCGCACGGGATGCGTCGGCTTCGTCGTTGGACGAGTGCGAGACCCGACCCGTTCCCGCGATTGTCGCCGATCCGACGACACGCGTGCCGTCGTACAACACCACAGACTGTCCCGGTGCCACTCCTCGGACACGCCGGTCCAACCGCACGTGCACCAGTTCGCCGGATGCTGTTGCGTAGGCCGGGATCTCCTCACCGTGCGCCCGCACCTGCGCGCCCACCCGGATCTCACCCGACGGCGGCGGCCCGCACCAGCGAGCGTGATCGGCGCTGAGCTCGTCGATACCGAGCAGCTCCTGGGTCCCGACGACGACCTGCCGGGTCTGTGGGCGAACGTCGACGACATAGCGCTTGGCGCCGTCCTCGCGGGGCACCGTGAGACCCAGTCCGCGCCGTTGGCCGACGGTGTAGGCGAACGCGCCATCGTGGCTGCCGACGACCTCGCCCGCGTCGTCGACGATGTCACCGGGTGCAGCGCCGAGGCGGGAGGTCAACCAGCCTTTGGTGTCCCCGTCGGCGATGAAACAGATGTCGTAACTGTCCGGCTTCTTGGCGATCGAGAAACCGCGCTCTGCCGCCTCCTGGCGGATCATCGGCTTCGTGGTGTCGCCGAGCGGGAAGAAGGCCCGCGAGAGCTGGTCGGCGTCCAACACCCCCAACACATAGGACTGGTCCTTCGCAGGGTCGACCGCCCGGTGCAGTTCGCGCCCGTGCGGACCCTGCACGATCTGTGCATAGTGACCGGTCGCGACGGCATCGAACCCGAGCGCCAGTGCCTTGTCCAGCAACGCCGCAAACTTGATGCGCTCGTTGCACCGCAGGCACGGGTTCGGTGTCCGACCGGCGGCGTACTCGGCGATGAAGTCCTCGATGACGTCCTCTTTGAAGCGCTGCGCCATGTCCCAGACGTAGAACGGGATACCGAGTCGATCAGCGACCCGACGCGCGTCTCCGGCGTCCTCGATCGTGCAGCAGCCACGCGATGATTCACGCAGCGTCGCCGCCGATTGCGACAGCGCCAGGTGTACGCCGACGACGTCGTGCCCAGCATCCAACATCCGGGCCGCTGCCACCGCCGAGTCCACTCCGCCGCTCATGGCGGCCACGACGCGCATCAGCGCCGCCTCTCGCCGGTGCGTCCGGCATGGTGGGCGCGCTGCGCTCGTTCGACGGCCGCCGGTAGCGCTTGCAGGAAGGCGGCCACGTCTGCGTCGTGGGAGGTATGACCGAGTGAGAGGCGCAGCGCCCCGCCGGCCTGCTTCTCCGGCACCCCCATCGCGAGCAGCACGTGGCTGGGTCGCGGCACCCCGGCCTGGCACGCCGAACCGGTCGAACACTCGATGCCGGCCGCATCCAGCAGGTAGAGCAGTGAATCACCGTCACAGTCGGGCACCAGCAGATGCACATTGCCGGACAGTCGGTGCGTGACATCTCCGACCTCGTGCGGACCGCTCACCGAGATGTCGTACCCCGCATCGAGTGACCCGCGGATCATCT
>JALYUK010000126.1 GCA_030853805.1 Actinomycetota bacterium
AGCAGCGCGATCAGTTGCAGGCCGACGCGCGAGCGATGGGGATAACTGTGCAGTCGTTGCTGGAGCGGCGTGTGTTGGGCATTGAAGACGCTCGATCCCGATCCGGCGCCCGCAGCCATCGCGACCAGGCCGAGAGGCTTCCTTTGACCGGATGATGTTGCGGGGCAGTGCCCTGACACGACAAAGGCCGCCGTTTGCAGCGGCGGCCTGTCGTCTAGCAATTTAAGTTTTGTGCCGGTTGACAGCCGGCTACGAAATCGCTCCGCACAAGAGAGGTGGCTTCGTGCTGCCCAGTTTAGATCATCGTGCCCGTTGGGGCCAAGACCTTGACCCGATGCATCAGCGTGTCCTGACGCATCGGCGGTGCGCGCCGGGTGATTCCGCGTATGTGGAGTTGGTGTGTCGTGCGCGTCCTGGTGTGTTGCCGCGGTGGCATCAAGATGACCGGGGTCCGCGTAACGCGACTCGGGGGCATCACACGTATGCCCCTGCGGGTGCGTATTCGGCTGTTGCGGTGTGGGTTAGTCGTGAGCATTGGTTGGGCGTGGTGGTGCCGGTGGCGTTGGCGTTCCACGCGCAGGAGTTGCGGGGTCGGGTGTCGCCTGGGTTGATGCGCCGGTATCTGACTGTGCGCAGCGGGTATGCGTTGGCGGGGACGGGTCGGCGGGCGATTGTGCGCCCGGACACGGTTGCGTCGGTGTTGGGGGTGAGTGTGAACACGGTGAAGGTGTGTCAGCGTCTGGCCCGGCGGATTGGTCTGGAGGTCGTGATCCAGGCGGGTCGGATGCTCACTCTGGAGGAGTGTCTTGCAGCTCGCCGGAGGGGTTCGCGTCAGCGGGGGTTATCCACAGAAGTTGCGTTCACCACGCCCCGGGCTATCCCTGTTGCCCTGTGGATAGATACCCCTACCAGAGGTAACCAGCTTCGCAACCAACGAGACTGTGAGAACACTTCCTTCACAGCGAAATCGGCCGCAAGCGGCCAGGGAAAAGCCGCGGCTTCGCCGCGCCGGGCTCAACGAAGACGGGGGAACCCGGCGGTGGCCCGTCGTATGGCGCTTCAGGTTGCCGCACAGCTGCCGTGGTTGGCCGGTGAGAGCCCACGGCGGCTTGCCCCTGCCCTGACACGGTTCGTGACGTGCTGTCCGGCGTGGACCGCACAAGATCTATTCGGCGCGTTGGTTGATGCTGCGCTGCGCACTGGTCAACGTTCACCGCTGGCAGATAGGGCAGTGACCACCCGGCCGGCGGTGCTGTTCGCGAAGATGTTGGCCGGGCTGGACGAGCACAATGACTACCCCGGTGCAGCGTTCCCCACGCAGGCTGCACGAGCGTCTGGGCCGGCGTGCGAGCTGCCCGAGTGCGATGGCTGGATTTCCACCCTTGACACACACGGAAGCGTCACCGCCGTTCGCCCATGCCCTGAACTGGCCCACCGCCGCGCCACTCAATTTCATAACGAATCCGAGAGTGTTTGTATCGGACCCGAACGGGCCTCTGTCCTAAAGTAAAATTAAAATGTTGGTATTTTTCCTTTGGATCGTATCAAGTAAGGTACTGAGTGCGTCGTGTACCGGGCCAACGTTGCCTACCAGCCGCGCGGTGAATGTGCGCGATGGGAAGGACAGACCTTCCTATTGAACGATGTGCTCGCCGGTCACCGCGTACGATATTTCCCGCCACCTGGTAACCGTCATGCTTGGTCTGGAACGTTCCCGGTTTGGTAGACACGCGGTTTAGCTGCTCTTGAATTTGGAGGCAGTAGAATGGGCTCGACACGGCGTTCTTTTACGACCGAATATAAGGCTAGTGCGGTCGCTTTCGTGCTGGATGAGGGACGGACAGTCGCGGAAGTAGCACGCAATATTGAAGTGCATGAGATGACGTTAGGTAAATGGGTGAAAAACGAACGCGACGCGCGGGAGGCCGCGCACCCGGCCGGCGCACCGTTGGATGAGTCTGAGCGGGCCGAGCTGATACGCCTACGCGGAGAGAACAAGACTGTGAAGGCTGAGAATGCGCAGTTGCACATGCAGGTGAGTTTCGCAAAAAAAGTAGCGACCTGGTTCGCGAACGACCAGCAGTGAAATTCGCTGCGATCGCGGACTGGGCTGATTCGAAATCCTTCCCCGTTGACTTCATGTGCCACCAGCTCGACGTCTCACGCTCGGGCTACTACGCCTGGCGTGCTGCCGCACCCAGTGAGCACGCAAAAGCAGACCTGTCGTTGACGTCACAGATCCGCACGATCTGCGATCAGGGCCGTGGTAACCCTGGGGTCCGACGGGTCCACGCGTCGTTGGCCGCGTCTGGTCACCGGGTCTCGCGTAAACGGGTATGGCGTCTCATGCGGGCCGCTGGCCTGCAAGGACGCCACCCCAAGGCCTGGAAACGCACCACCGTGGCCGGCGACACGCCAGTGCCCGCGCCAGACCTGATCAAGCGGGACTTCACCTCTGAGGCGCCGAACAAGAAATGGTGTGGAGACATCACGTACATCAAAACGTGGAACGGGTGGGCCTACCTTGCCACCGTCATCGACCTGCACTCCCGGGCGGTCATCGGGTGGGCCCTTGACACCCACATGCGCACCGACCTGGTCACCGACGCCCTCGATATGGCAATCAAGAACCGTCGCCCCCACACCAAAGTTATCTTCCACTCCGACCGCGGCACCCAATACACCTCAGATGAATTCGCTCGATACTGCAGAAAACGCAAGATCACCCGGTCACTGGGTAAAACCGGGATCTGTTACGACAACGCCGTCTCAGAATCTTTCTTCGCAACCTATAAGAAAGAACTTATTCATACTCGTCCCTGGCCAGACGTACACCGGCTCCGTATCGCCACCATTGACTGGATCAACAATTATTACAACATCATCAGACGCCACTCCACGCTAGGATATTTGACACCCAGAGAATACGAACTAGGCTACAGGAACATCAACGAATTAGCAGCATAAATCGGTGTCCATGAAAGTGGAAACACTCCAGTCAGTCCCTTCAGGTCCAAACTGTCATCACAGCATCCGAGCTACGTCGATCTAGGCCAGCCGGGAGGCGTCGGGTGGTGGAGAGCCGTCGTC
>JALYUK010000149.1 GCA_030853805.1 Actinomycetota bacterium
CATGATCGTCATCGGCTGGGAGCGCCAGTAGGTCGAGAGAGCGACCGCGGCGACGGCGATGAAACCGGCGATGACCAGCCCAGTGGCGGGGCGCAGCCAGTGGTAGTAGCTCGTCATCGAGACCACGACCACAAAGAGGCCGGCAAAGCCGGTGGTTGCCAACGCAATGGCGCCGGTGCGGCCGCCCTCACGGGTGTAGAGCCAGGTGCTGCCCGCGATCAGCAGAATCGACAGCGTGGCGCCCGCACCGACCCGGGCAGCGGGGCCGAAGAAACCTGCCTGTGCGGCGAGCACCAGCATCATCACGACACCGATAAGGGTGATGAATACACCGAGACCAGCAAGAAGCTTGCTGATGACGCCGTCGCGCTGCCACCAAGGGGTCCGCGGCTCGGTGGGCGCCACATTGCGCGGCAGGGTAGGTGGGACGTGGCCCCGCGGCTGCTGGGGGCCTCGCCACTGGGGCTCCCCACCCTGCTGGAAGTTGGCCTGCTGGGCGTAAGGGTTGCGTTCCTGCTGGGCGTACGGGTTCTGCGGCTGACCGGCCCGCACATAGGGAACCGCCGGTGGGCGGGGGCCGACCGGCGGTGCGTGACGCGGATCTGAGTAAGGGGAGGGGGTTGGTGTGTTCATGCCCCCAGCCTGCTGAATGTGCGCATTTTCCAGATCCGCACAGTTACTCAATCAGGGTGGGTACTTCTACTCAGGTAGTCCAGCCTCCACTACCTGCAGGCCCGAGTCGATGACCTCAGTCCAGCCCCTGCTCCAACGCGTATCGGGTCAACTCGATCCGATTTCCGAGGTGCAGTTTGCGCAGCGTTGCCTGCACATGGTTTTCCACCGTGCGGTGACTGATGCCGAGCCTGGTGGCGGCCTGGCGCGAGGACAGTCCCTTGGCAACCAGCCGGAGTACTTCGGTCTCGCGCTCCGTGAGGGCCGGCAGGCGGGGCTTTGCGGGGTCGGCCGAGCCGTCGGGTTCGTTGGCGGTCCGGCGGTATTCACCGAGTACGAGACCGGCCAGACCGGCGGTGAAGACGGCCTGGCCCTGCGAGGTGCGGATCACGGCATCGATGAGTTCGGCGGCCGACGCGCTCTTGACGAGGTAACCGCCCGCGCCGGCCTTGATCGCCTCGAGGACGTCGTCGCGCTCGGAGGATGCGGACAGCACCAGCACGTGCGTGTGCGCAGATACCTCCCGCACTGCTGCCGTCGCCTCGACGCCGGTGCCATCGGGCAGATGCATGTCCATCAGCACGACCGCGGGTCTGGTCGCGGCAGCGCGCCTTCTTGCGGCGGCCACCGAATCGGCGGTCGCCACCACATCGAACCCTGCGGCAGCCAGATCGCGGCTGACCCCGTCACGCCACATGGGGTGGTCGTCGACCACCATCACCGTGATCGCAGCGTTGTCGTTCATCAACTCCCCTTGGTCAGGTGGATCTCCCATTCAGTGCCCATGTCGGGCCCAGTCTCCAGCACTGCGGTGCCGCCGAGGGCCCGGACACGGCCTTCGATGGAATCCGCAACGCCCATCCGTCCCTGTGCACGAGCCTGCGCGAGACGACCCTGCGGGATGCCCGGACCGTCATCGCGAACCGTGAGGACCAGCTCGCCGCCAAGGTCTTCCAACAACACATAGGACACGGCATCCGGCCCGACGTGCTGCTGGGTGTTGTGCAGAGCGGCGCGTACCACCGCCACCAGCTCGTCAGCCTGATGACCGCTCACCTCGATGGGGTCGGCGGGCGCCGCGAATGTCGCGCTCGCCGGAAGCACGGCACGGACTGCATCGCGCAGGTCAACACCACCTGCGTCGGTTCGCTGATCCGGTACTGACCGGGCGCGGCTGAGCAGCACCCGCAACGCGTCCTCCTGCTCGCCGGCGAGCTTCGCCAGATCGGCACCCTCACCGCCGATCTCACGGCCACGGCGGCGCACCAGGGCCAGTACCTGCAGTACGCCGTCATGCACCTCGCGGGCCAGCCTGTCCCGCTCGTCCGTGGCCGCCTGGATACGGATCGCGGCCTCGAGCTCCGTATGTGCGCTGCGCGCGATGTAGGCGCCCGCCCCGATTGCGAGCCCGACGGTGCCCATGATCGGCAACGTTGCGTCGTAAAACCAGTTTCCGAGCTGATTCAGCCCCGCCAGAGCGATGACGCCGAGCACCAGGCCGGCAATCAGGCCCGCCATCCGGCCGCGGAGCAGGGCCACCGAAACGACGGCGTTCGCTACCCAGAACGAGGTGGGCAGCGGTTGCTGATGCACGTAGAAGTGGTGCGGGACGACGAGACGGGTGCTCAGGATCAGCAGGATCGTGACCACGACCTCGGCCACGACCAGCGGGGTGCGTCGGGTGCGCACGAAGAAATACTCGACACCGAGATAGGCCGACCACAGCAGTTGGGCCCCAATGATCACCCAGCTCAGCGGTACGTGGTCGTAGTGCTTGTCCTGGACGATCTGCACGCCGAGCGCGTAGCCCATGGTCGCGACCCGGAAGATCTGTGCGGCCCGCCAGATCGGGAGGGTGCCGCCGAGTTGCGGCTCCGCGCGGTGAGTACTCACGACCCAGGGTCTACCACGGCGCGCCAGATTGCACGGTGCAGATCCACCCGCTCGTCCCAATCGCTCAGTGGGCGGGTGTGAGCGACGGGGTGGGCGCAGTGGTCGGGGTGCGGGGTAGGAAGGCTGCTGCGACGGCGAGTACCGCAAGACCGGCGAGACCGGCTGCCACAAATGACGCTCGCACGCCGATCAGCACACCGCAGACACCGCCGAGCGCAATCGAGCTGGTGGCCGCCGTCAACATCAGGCCGTTGATGGACGCCGACACCCGGCCCCGTTCTGCAGCGGGCGTACGGCCGATGAACAGGGCCCCGAAGCAGGCATTTGCCACCCCTGCCCCGAAGCCGACGATCACGAGCAACGCGAAGTACCAGCCGACGGTGCGCGTCGCGCCGAGTGCCCCGATCGCGGCTGAACACGCGCCGAACCCACCCAGAATGCTCCAGCCGCGCCCCTGTGCCCCGACGACCCGTCCCGCGACGCCCGCGCCGAGGACCGCGCCGACTCCCGCCGCGACCTCAGAGGCACCGAACTGCGCAGCACTGACCCCGATGTCATTCCTGGCCAGCAAGACCTCCAGCACGTTGACCCCTTGGACGACCACGATCAACGGCACGAGACTGAGGGTGAGCCGCCAGACGAACCGGTCCCGGCGCAGCAGCGACAGGTCGGGAACCAGGGAGCGCTGCAGGCGAGACCGCACCGATGACGACGGTGTCGATGCGACACCCGGCTCACCGCGCCGTCGCACGCCCAGCTGCAATGCCACGACACCGAGTTGCAGATAACACGCAGTCGACACCAGCATCGCGACACCCGCGCCCACCCACGAGAAGAGCAGCCCACCAGCGCCTGCTCCCAGTGGGGCGAGAGCCGCCCTGAGAGCCTGCTGGCCACCAATTGCAGCACCGACCCGTCGCTCGCCAACCACCATGGGCACCAGCACCATCCAGATTGGACCGGACAGAGCCGCGCCGGCGCTGAGGCACGCCATCGCGGCGCAGGTCAGCACCAGGTGCGGATTCGTTGCCAGCAGAAGACACGCGGCCGTCTGGGCCGCGATGCCGATGGCCAGCACCGACCGGGAATCGCGCCGATCCGCAATCTGCCCGATAAGGCCCGCGAAAAAAATCGGAGGTATTGCTTCGGCCAGTAGCAACAGCATGATGACGTCCGGCCCGCCACCGTGCGCCCTCAACAGCTGGACGACCGTGACCAGGCCGGTGCCCGCCGCAGCCACCGAGCGACCCAGCGCCAGCCGACGGAAGTCGCGGGACCGCCATACGGAATCATGAAACATTTGCTTCATATTATGAAGGTAGTGCTTCATTTCTTGATCTGCAAGAGTTGAGACATGGATCTACGCATCTTCACCGAACCGCAGCAGGGCGCGACCTACGACGATCTG
>JALYUK010000270.1 GCA_030853805.1 Actinomycetota bacterium
AAGACCGGTAACGCCGGCGGACGTGCGGCAGCCGGTACAGCGACTGCATCTGCGGGCGCGGCGAAGAAGGCAACCGCCAAAAAGGCGACCGGAACCAACGCAGCGGTGAAAAGCCCCACGGCCAAAAAGGCAGCGGCCAAGAAGACGCCCGCCAAGAAGACAACAGCCAAGTAGTAGCCGGTGCCGGTGCCGGTCAGCGGATCCGGCGAACGACGCTACGCTCGCGCGGTCGGACCAGTGCGGCATTAAGCGCAAGCCGGTCAATAGTCGACCCCCAAGCCCCCGTGATCCACCCCGTCTCCTGCAAGGCCACAACAACGACCGGTCAAGGATCGAGCTGCGGGACGTGCAGGGCGGTCGCTATCTGACAGATCCATAACATTCTGTTCGGCGGCTCGGTGACGTGTGGGTGGCCCCTTCAGTGACGAACGTTTTCGAGTAGGCCTGCGACCTCCTCGAAACAGGCTCTACGGGGCGTTCGAAAACCCTGCTCACTGACCGCTACGCTCGAAACCTCGAAGATGTGCGACTTTCGAACAGTGGGGGAGGGTACGGCCGTGACCGTATGGGGGTACGCCCGAGTGAGCACCGTTGACCAAGACCCCGAGCTGCAGTTCGACGCGCTGCGCGCTCACGGCATCGACGATCCGCACATCGAGACCGATAAGGCATCCGGGGCCAAGCAGGACCGGCCCGGGCTCACCCGCCTCCTGGGCGCACTCGAGCGGGGCGACGTGCTGACCGTGTGGAAGCTGGACCGGCTCGGTCGATCGATGTCGCGCCTGGTAGCCGTTGTCGACGAGCTTGGCCGCCGGGGGATCGAGTTTCGTTCACTGACCGACTCGATCGACACCACGACACCGGCCGGGCGATTCACTTTCCATTTGATGGCCAGAGTGGCCCAGTTCTCTGTTATCTGGACACGCCGAGATGCTCGCCTCCCCGATGTGAGGGTTGCTGCCTGATGCAGTGAGTCCGGCGAGGGAGGCCGGTGTGCGAGTGGTCAAGCAGTGTGAGGGCGGCATCGTCCGGCGGGTGGTGCTTCTGGATGACGTCGGCGTCGAGGTTGTGCTGGTTACCCGGTTTTTGTCGCACTTGAGCGATTCCAATTACAGCCCGAACACGGTGTGTGCTTATGCCTACGACTTGGGTCATCTTGTCCGGTTTCTCCAGCAGCGGTCGATCGACTGGAATGAGTTCCGTGCCTCGACGGCGCTGGAATTTCTTGGCTATTTGCGTCGTGTGCCTTCGCGGCGACCTGCGCAACGGCTGGGCTTGAGGGTCGCTACCGAACAGGGCCAACCGCGCATGGGACGCCCAGCTGGGGCGTGGCATGACCAGGCAAGGACCATCACCGCGGTGACGTCTTGCTCTGGTGAGTCTGGGGGTAGAAGTTTTTAGCTCCGGGGTGCAGGTGCCTACTGACATCAGCGCAGATGACCTTCGACATCGACGCTGGTGTTTTGCCGGAGCATGTTGGATGGATCTGTCCGAGGCACCTACGACGGCGGTGCGCGCCCCGAGGCTCAGCGCGAACCGTTGCCCCACCGCCAGCCGAACCGGGGGTGGGGGCCTCCTACCGGCCATCGCGGGGATGTGGGCTGGTTCAGCCTTTCTTGGTTTCGGCGTAGATGGCAGCGATCTGGTCGATCTTGGCCAGCAACTGGTCGGCGATGTCCACGTCCAGAGAGCCTTTGGCGCCGGAGGCGCCGGCTAGTTTGGTGGCCTCGTTGACCAGGACGTGCAGCTGGGGGAACGTCTGGAAGTGCGGGGCTTTGAAGTAGTCGGTCCACAGCACCCACAGGTGGTGCTTGACCAGCTCGGCGCGTTGTTCCTTGATGATCAGGGCACGGACCCGGAAGTCAGGGTCATCGTTGGCCGCGACCTTCTCGCAGATGCCCTTGATGGATTCGGCTTCGATGCGGGCCTGGGCGGGGTCGTACACGCCACACGGCAGGTCGCAGTGTGCGCTGACTTCGATGGTGGGGGCAAGGAAACGGCGGAACATCAAGTTATCCCTTTCGTAGATCGCCGCGCGATGAGCGCGGCCAGGTTCAGACACTTTCCACCCTAGGACCGGGCAGGTGAGGTTCGCTCATACCCTCTGGTGCGTGCGACGCGGGTCGCATTCCGCGCCGATCGAGGGGGAAATTGTCGCTGGTGACGAGCAGGCGCAGCGCGGCGACGGCGGGGTAGTACAACCGGTCCTTGACCTGCAGGTGGCAGTCCGGTTCCAGCAGGAGGCGGTCGAGGTGACGTCGCGTCATCGCAGTACGTCCCATCAACGGGTGGACGATCTTATCGCCTGGAGTTCCTCACCGCCCGCCGCACTGATGATGATCATGTCGGGCTCGCCGACCGGCCTGCGTGCCTTTGTGGGGGCAGTGGGTGTCTACCCCGAAGTACACCAGGGCTCCGGTAGTTCTCCGCGGGAGGTGCGGAATATCTTTTTCATTGTGACCCAATCCATAATTCGGGTCGTGCCGAATCACGGGTGTTCATCGACCTGATGGACCAGCCGGGAACGCCGTTACGACCAGTAGGTGTACCCGAGATGGTTACGTGTGCGAAGGTGTCGGGTTGGTCACTGTCACAGCTTGTCCGGTGTCGCGTGCCGTAGCGTGCGAAGTCGGCGGTGGGGTAAACGCCTCGTCGTCCCGTTTGGACGAAAGAAGTGAGTCATGCGTAAGAAGAACAAGGTTTTGTTGTCTGCTGTGCCGATCGCGGCGTGTGTTGCCGCCCTGG
>JALYUK010000272.1 GCA_030853805.1 Actinomycetota bacterium
GTCTTGCGGCCGGTGACGCTGAGGAACATCCCGATCAGAATGGCAGCCACGACGATCCCGACGAGGAACGGCACCACCTCGAAAGATTTGTTGGATCCGTCGTAACCGAGCTTGTAACAGATCCACGAACCGACAGCTGAGCCGATGGCGCCCAGGATCGTGGTCAGGATGCACCCGATGTTCTGCTTACCGGGCATGATCAGCCGCGCGAGCGCGCCGATGATGAAACCGACGACGATGGCGCTGATGACTGTTCCGAGCATGTGAACTCCTTGATCGTGACGATTCTGCGGGGTGTCTGGACTCCCGCTGGGTAATGAACTCTGCGACGACTCTGCCTGGCTCGCCCGGGCTCACGCAAACCGGTCGCACCCAGCAGGCTCACTCCACGCTGGCACGTAACCGCGTCAGATCCTTCTGTAGTGCGGTCAGCCGTTGAGCGATCTCGCGCGCCGAACCCGGCTCAGAGCGACGCAATTCACTCATCGCCTGGTTGATCTCGCTCAGCAGCGCGACCTCTCGCACCCGCACGAGCAATGAGCGGGCGTAACGCAGCGGCGGTCCACCGGTCTCTGCCTCCAACCGGACGGGCAGCGTCGCCACGGCGTACCGGTACAGCAGCTGATGCACCACCTGCGGCACCCCGTTCTTGACGTCGTCCAGCCATACGGCCGGCGTCCGCTGGCCCGGTGGTCCCGCGGCCATCACGGCCGCGAACAACGCGCGGTGGGCAGGGGCGGTGAAGTCGGTGCTGGACACCTGGGAGAGCTCCTGCTCCGGCACGTTCATCGGGAACTGCAACAGGCACTCCAACAATTGCGCCTCGGCCCGCACCACCGGGTCACGCTCGTCAGGCGCCGGCATCCCCGGCTCCGGCGCGTCGCGTCCGCTCTCGTCGTCGCGGGCCTCGACCGCGCGCTGCGAGCTCCGGTTCGCGCTGGTCGAAGGAGCGGTTCCGGCGCGGCGTAGTTCAGCACGCAGGTGATCTTCGGACAGCCCGACCCACCCGGCAGCCGTGCGCAGGTATTCCCCGCGCATCACCGGCTCGCGGACCGCAGCGATGATCGGTGCGATGGCCCGGGCGCCCTGCACGCGACCTTCCGGAGAGTCCAGGTCGAATCTACGCAGCGTTGTACGAACGGCGAACTCGAACATCGGAGTAGCGTCCTGCACCAGTCTGCGGACCGCTTCATCCCCGCCGCTGAGTCGCAACTCGCAGGGGTCCTGCCCGTCCGGCGCGACCGCGACAAATGAATTGGCGTCCCACTGTCCGGCCATCTCGAACGCCCGCATCGCCGCTTTCTGCCCGGCAGCATCCCCGTCGAACGTGTAGACCACCCGTGCAGCCCGCTGATCGGGTGCGTCGCGCAGCAGGCGACGCAACGTGCGCAGGTGCTCGGACCCGAACGCCGTACCGCACGTCGCGACGGCATGCTCGACTCCCGCCAGATGGGCCGCCATCACGTCGGTGTAGCCCTCGACGATGACCGCCTCGCGATCTTTGGCAATGGCCTTCTTCGCCAGGTCCAGCCCGTAGAGCACCTGCGTTTTCTTGTAGATGGGCGTCTCGGACGTGTTCAGGTACTTCGCCTCGATGCGGTCGTCGTCGAAGATGCGGCGAGCGCCGAACCCCACCGTATCGCCGGTGATGTCCCGGATCGGCCAGACCAGTCGGCCCCTGAACCGGTCGTAGAGCCCGCGCCCGCGCCCGACCAGCCCGGCCAGCACCACTTCGTCCTCGCTGAACCCCTTCTGCCGTAGATGCCGCGCGAGCACGTCACCGCCACGCGGGGCGAAACCGACCCCGAAGTGGGCTGCGGCGTCCTGATCGAATCCACGCTTGTGCAGGAACAACCTCCCGGCCAGCGCGTCGGGGGTGTGCAACATCTCCTCGTAAAATTCCGCCGCCACCCGATGCGCCTCGACGAGCCGGGTACGTCGCCCGGCGCCTTCTTCACGCGGCCGGTCGCCATCCTCGTAATGCAGTTCGATACCGGCCCGCGAGGCCAGCCGTTCCAGCGTCTCGGAGAAGGTCAGGTGTTCGACCTCCATGACAAAAGAGATGACGTCTCCGCCCTTGTCGCACCCGAAACAGTGGTAAGTGCCGTTGTCCGAGCTGACGGTGAAAGACGGCGTCTTCTCGTCGTGGAAGGGGCACAGGCCTTTCAGTGACCGCGGACCAGCCGAGCGCAGGGTGACATGTTCGCGGACGACGTCCTCCAGGGAACTGCGCTCCTTCACCAGAGCGACGTCGTCTGTCTTGATCAGCCCGGCCACCGGTCACCTTTCGCGTGTTGTTCCGCTTGATCCTACGGAGCGCCGCAGCGCCGGCTGCGACAGCCTGGGGGACGTCGTCACGACCACGTCCTCGCGAGATCGAAGGCACGGGGATCGGTCAGGGATGCGACCTGATCGACGGCAACCCGCAGCACGCCAGCCTCATCCTGGGCTCGTCGTAGATCCTCTGCAAACATCGGATCCAATCGGGAGGGATCGCGCAGATACGCCTCGATGAGCGCCTCGATCACTTCCTGCTGCACCGCCAGCAATGCATTACGGCTGTCGGTCAACCGCACGAACAATGCGTTGATGGCCTTCAACATTGCGCACTCCGCAAGGACGGTCTGCGGGACGATCACGCGGGCCCCGTACCTGGTCGCCGGGCCGACACCGTACCGGTCACGGGTGGCGTCGGTAGCGGTGCTCACGAAATGTCCGATCAGCCGACTGGTCATGTCTTTGAGCGCTGCCACCGCAGCGCGCGAACCGTCGTGCGAGCGGGGGACGATCCCGCTGGCAATCAGTCCGCTGAGTGCTTCTTCCAACAGGTCGCGCTCCAACTGCGGCGCGAATGTCGATCGGGCGAGGTCGGCCAGTGCAGCGCGCTCATCCGCCGACCACAGCGCGGTGAGCGGTACAAGACCGGAGGTTATTCCGTCTTCAACGTCGTGCACGGAATACGCGACATCATCGGCCCAGTCCATCACCTGCGCTTCCAAGCACGGTTCGCCTGCCGGAGCGCCGGCCCGCACCCAGTCGAAGATCTCGGCATCGTCCTCGTAACAGCCGAATTTCATTGTCTCTGAACCAGACTCGGCCCGTTTCCAGGGATATTTCGACGCGGCGTCCAGGCATGCCCGGGTGAGGTTGAGACCTACCGACCGACCGTCGGCGCGCACTCTCTTGGCCTCCAAACGGGTCAGTAGCCGGAACGTCTGCGCATTGCCCTCGAAACCTCCGGCCGGCTGCGCCAACCGGTTCAACGCGTCTTCACCGTTGTGCCCGAACGGCGGATGGCCGAGGTCGTGCGCGAGGCACGCCATGTCAACCACATCGGCATCGCACCCCAGCGCCGCCCCGAACTCCCGGCCGATCTGTGCCACTTCCAGCGAGTGGGTCAGCCGGTTACGAATCAGTTCATCGGTGTCCGGTGGCAGGACCTGGGTCTTCGTCGCGAGTCGGCGCAAGGCTGCCGAGTGCAGCACCCTCGCGCGGTCGCGTGCGAAATCGTCGCGATCGGCCCTCTTCAGGGCTGGATCCTCCGGCAGGAATCGTTGCCGGTCCGCGAGCGAGTAGCCCGGCGGGAGGTGCGCCTCAGACCCCTCCTGGGCACCTCTCATGCCTTCTCGGCACCGAGCTGAGCAACCACATGTCCGGCAAACTCGCCCAGCCAACCACGTTGCCCTGCATTCCAGTTGTCGGCAACCAGGTCCGCCGGAAAGAGGACTCCCGCCTCGTCCGCACCGACCAGCGCCAGGTCGGACCCGTCGGTATCGGTCACCACATGCCAGGAGACGTCGGAGCGACGCTGGACGTATTCACCCATCGCCATCCCGATCATCGTCAGCACCTGCGTAGGGTCGGCGCGCTGCGTCTCGGGGGTGTCCAACACCGCGTCGAAATGAGCTTCGTAGGCTCGCTCGATCGAGGCAACGTCATCCAGGTCGATACCAGCGCGCTCGGCGTCGGCCAGCCACCCGGTGAGCGCGCGCTGCGATGTGCGGTCCAGTTTCTGGATGCGCAGTTCGGAGCCGGTCATCGGGATTCCGCGAAGCGCGCCAGGCTGCGTGACTTGGTCTTCTCCGCCTCTACTGCGCGATTCTTCGGCGGGGCAGTGGTCACCAATGCGTCGACCAACTCGCGGGTGAGCTCGGCGATGAGTTGCGCTGCACGGTCGAAGGCGGGTTGGTTGGAAACTGAGGGAGTACGTGTACCGGCGATTTTGCGAACGTACTGCAACGCAGCCGCCTGCACCTCATCGTCCGTTGCGGGTGGGGCGAAGTTGTTCAACGCTCGAATATTGCGGCACATGGCCCCAAGGTTGGCACATGCCGCTGCGGCGCGGAGCCCCTATTGTGCAGACATGACGCGTGCCCTACGCCCGCTCGTCGACGTCGCCACCCTGCACGAGTGGGTCACCGCCGACCGACCTGGGCCGACCCTGCTCGATGTCCGCTGGTCGCTCGGTATGCCGAGCCTGCGGCCCTCGTACGACGAAGGCCATCTGCCGGGGGCAGCGTGGGTGGAGTTCGAGCAGGCCTGCTCCGGAACCCCGCACCCGCGACAGAGGGGCGGGCGACACCCGATGCCCGACCTTGCCATTTTCGAAGCAGCCATGCGGGCGGCCGGAGTATGCAACGAGCGGCCCGTCGTCATCTACGACCAGGCAAACTCATTGGCGGCGAGCCGGTGCTGGTGGTTGTTGCAGTATTTCGGCAAAGAAGATGTTCAAGTGCTCGACGGCGGCCTCACCGCCTGGAGCGCTGCGGGGCTGAACATCACCTCAGACATCCCTACGGCGCAGGGAGACTTTGTGGCGACCCCGGGTCATGTTGCGCTGGTCGATGCAGATGCAGCTGCCGAGTACGCCGACCGCTCCACTCTGCTGGACGCCCGCCCGGCAACACGATTTCTCGGGCGGGGCGAGACGATCGACCCCGTCGCCGGGCACATCCCCGGTGCGAGGAGCGTCCCGGCGCTGGAAAACGTGCACCCCGACGGACGCTTCCTGTCCCCCGACGACCTTGCGATGCGCTTCACCGCTGACGGCATTCGACCCGAGTCACAGGTCGCGACCTACTGCGGCTCGGGCGTGCAGGCCACCCATCTGGCTCTGGCCCTGGAAGTTTCCGGCATCCATCCGCAGACGGCGGTGTACATCGGGTCCTGGTCGGATTGGATCACCGACCCCGACCGACCCGTCGCGTGAGCCCGACCCGACCACAGTTCGCGACGGGAAGGTCAGCTGCCAACGCTGGGCGCAGCGAAACCTGCGGGACCTGCTGACGACGGTCCAGCGACAACGCCCGATCCACCGCCAAGTCCCGGTGCGGCCCCTGCGCTACGACCACGCCGCTTCATCCGTCGCTCAACGAGCTCAGCGAGTTTGCCAATGCCGTAGTTGAGCAGAATGTAGATCGCCGCAACCACCACGAGCATCGCGAAGATGTTGCCGTTTGCCGCCGTTGCCGGCTTACTTCGGTTGAGCAACTCCCCGTAGAAGACGGTGTAACCGAGCGCAGTGTCCTTCAGCACAACCACCAACTGCCCGATCAGGGCCGGCAGCATGGTGGTCACCGCCTGCGGTAGCAGGATCGTCCGAACCGTCTGACCGGCCGGCAAACCGATGGCCAGACCGGCTTCCCGCTGGCCTCCGGGTAACTGGTCCACACCCGATCGGATCACTTCGCAAATAACAGCAGAGTTGTAGAAGACGAGCCCGCTGACGGTTGCGACCAGGGGTCGTGTCCCCGAATCAATCCACCCCTGGGCGCTGAGCAGACCGAAGATGAACAGCATCATCAGCAGCACCGGGATGGCGCGAGTCACCTCGACCCACGCCCCGGCGACGACTTTGACCGCACGCAGTAGAACAGCGACGGGCGACTGCTTCGCCGGCGGTTCGATCAGCCGCAGCATCGCCAACACCGCACCCAGCACGCAACTGATCACGATGGCAATGGCCGCTGCCTTCAGCGTGCCGACCAGTCCGGGCAGCAGATAGTTCTTCCACAGCGAACTGGTGAGGAACGGTCTCCACTTGTAAGCATCGAACTGGCCCTTGTCGTTCAACCGCAACGCAGCCAGCGCGAGCAGCACAAGGAGAAGGGCACTACCCACGATGCCCAGGATCAGATGACGGCGGCGAGCTTTCGGTCCCGGCGCATCGAACAGCACCGAGGAATTCATCGCTTCACCGCCACGCGTCGGCCGAGAACGCCGATACTCAGGCCCGTGGGAAGGGTCAGCAGGACGAAGAGCAACCCGATCAGCAAGAACGCCGCGTTGAGGCTCCCGGGATCACGCTCGGTCACCGACTTCAACACCGCAGACAGCTCATTGACACCGATGACAACCGCCACAGTCGTGTTCTTGGTCAGTGCGATCAGGGTATTACCCAGCGGCACAACGGCTCCTCGGAACGCCTGCGGAAGGATGATCTCCCGCATGCTCTGCGCAAAGGTCAAACCAATGGAGCGTGCTGCTTCAGCCTGACCGAGCGGGATCGTGTTGACCCCCGCGCGCAGCGATTCGCAGACATAACTCGCGTGGTAGACGGTGAGCCCGATCAACGCCAATCGGAAGGTATTGCTGTTGGCGAAGTTGGGATCGCTGTCGTTGGCAAGTTTGAGTCCGAGCTGGATGTACAACACGAAACTGCACGACAAGATGATCAGAGTCAGCGGAGTATTACGGAAGATATTGACGTAGGACGTCCCGAAGAACCGCAGAATCCGCACTGGCGACAGCCGCAACACGGCCACGATGGTGCCGAGGATCAAACTTCCGATACCGCTGAGCAGGGTCAGCTTGATCGTTGTCCAGAACGCCGCCCAGATATCGAATTCTGAGAACAGACTGGTCACGACGTCCTCCGGTCAGCTGGCACAAGCAGTCTGCTTCGGGGGGTTGGTCTTCTCGTTGAACTTGTAGTCCGCGCCGAGGTTGTTCGCTACGGCCTTCTTCCACTCGCCCGAGGAGATGGTCTTGGCGATTGCGTCATCGATCTTCTTGCACATCGCGGCATCGCCCTTCTTGATACCAACGCCATATTGTTCTTGACTGAAGGTGCCGCCGACGAGCTTGAACTTGTCCTTGTACTGAGCCTGGTTCGCGTACCCGGCAAGAATTGTGTCGTCGGTGGTCATCGCATCGATGGAACCGGAAGCGAGCGCTTCGGCGCACGCAGAGTAGGTGTCGAACTTCTGCGGCACCAGTGCCGGCGCCTTCTCTTTGAGGTTGTCGACCGACGTGGAGCCGGTGACCGAGCACACCTTCTTACCGGACAGGTCGTTCACACCGGTGATCTTGGAGGCCTTGGCCACCAGAATGGACTGACCTGCCACGAAGTACGGCCCGGCGAACGAGACGATCTTCTTGCGCTTGGGACTGATCGAATAGGTGGCGAAGGTCATCTGCACGGTGCCGGCCTGCAGCATCTTCTCGCGCTGCGGGGAGGGTGTCTCGACGAAATCGATCTTGTTGAAACCCATCTTGGCGGCCACACAGGTCGCCATGTCAACGTCAAGGCCGGTGTATTTGTCACCGTCTTTGAGGCCCATACCCGGCTGGTCGTACTTGATCCCGACCTTGACGGTGCCGCCGGAATCAGGCAGCTTGCACACCGCGTCCTTCGCGGCGGCGGAACCGCCACCGGAGTCGCCACCGCATCCGCTCAGAGCGACGCCGATGGCGGCCAGGGATGCTGCTGTGGTGATTGCGCGGATCTTCATGGGGTTCCTCCGAAAATAGTTAGCTGCCGGGTGAAGAAAGAAATCAACGAGCGCGAATTCAGTGCGTCAGGATCTTGGATAGGAAGTCTTTGGCGCGAGCGGACTGCGGGTTGGTGAAGAATTCCTCGGGCGGGCCCTGTTCCAGGATTTCCCCGTCTGCCATGAAGAGCACACGGTCCGCGGCACGACGGGCGAAGCCCATCTCATGGGTGACCACGATCATCGTCATGCCGTCTTTTGCCAGGCCGGTCATCACGTCCAAGACCTCATTGATCATCTCTGGGTCCAGAGCGCTGGTCGGCTCGTCGAAGAGCATCACCTTGGGGTCCATTGCGAGCGCGCGAGCAATCGCGACGCGTTGCTGTTGGCCACCGGAGAGTTGCGCGGGGTACTTGTCGCGTTGGGCTTCGACTCCGACCCGCTTCAGCAGCTCCATGGCTCGCGCTTCAGCGTCGGACTTGCTGACCTTGCGCACCTTGATCGGACCCAGCGACACGTTCTGCAGGATCGTCTTGTGCGCGAATAGATTGAACGACTGGAAGACCATGCCGACGTCAGCACGCAGCCGGGCGAGTTCGGCGCCCTCCTCCGGCAGCTTGATGCCGTCGATGGAGATGCTGCCGGACTCGTAGGTCTCCAGGCGGTTGATCGTGCGACACAACGTCGACTTACCGGAGCCGGAGGGCCCCAGCACCACGACCACCTCACCCTTGGCAACGGTGAGGTCGATGTTCTTGAGGACGTGCAGGTCGCCGAAGTGCTTGTTGACCTCGCTCATGACGACCAGCCCGGAGCTGGCGGGGGCTGAGAATCCCGAAGACCCTGAAGTGTTCTGCGTCACAGTCAGGAACCCTACAAGGTCTTGCCAGGTTTTCTTAATGTATTGGGGCTATACCCACGATCGCTACGGATTCGTTACGCACCTGTTTTCTAGCCTCCCGAGACCGCCAACTCCGCCTGCCCGATCTCGGCCCGCTGTCGATCATCCAGCGACCGCGAGTTCAGCCAGCCGTCCGGCAGGATCACCCGCCGCTCGGACCCCGCCCGACCCCGTTGGCCCTCTGCCGGCTCCCCGGGCCAGGGCTGATCGAGGTCGAGGGTGCCGATGAGCCGGTCCAGGGAGTCCAGCGAGTCCACCAGCGCCAGGCTGGACCGCAACTCACCGCCCACCCGGAATCCCTTGAAATACCAGGCAATGTGCTTACGGATGTCTCGACAGCCCTTTTCCTCGGACTCATAGAACTGACAGAGGTAGCTCGCGTGCTGACGCAGCGTTGCGGTGACCTCCCGCAATGTCGGACGGATGCGTTGACCGCTGCCTTCGAACGCGGCCGCGAGATCGGCGAAGAGCCAGGGCCGTCCCAGGCAACCGCGTCCCACGACAACTCCGTCACACCCGGTCTGAGCCACCATTGCCAAGGCATCTTCCGCCGACCAGATGTCCCCGTTACCGAGCACGGGCACCTCGGTAACGACCTCTTTGAGGCGGGCGATCGCCGACCAGTCAGCAGTGCCGGAGTACGCCTGGGATGCCGTCCGAGCATGCAGGGCAACGGCAGCGACCCCCTCACCTTGGGCAATCCGACCCGCCTCCAGGTAGGTGAGGTGGTCCGAGTCGATCCCCTTGCGCATCTTGATGGTGACGGGAACGTCGTACGCAGAGGCCTCCCGCACTGCTGCTGCAATGATCGCGCGAAAGAGGTCGGTCTTCCATGGCAGCGCAGAGCCGCCACCCTTGCGGGTAATCTTCGGGACCGGGCAACCGAAGTTCAGATCGATGTGGTCGCAGCGATTCTCGCTGACGAGCAGGTGCACCGCGTGTGCAGTGGTGACAGGGTCCACGCTGTAGAGCTGAATCGAGCGGGGTGCTTCAGCTGCGTCATGCTCGATGAGCCGCATTGTCATGGCGTTGCGCTCGACCAGTGCGCGGGAGGTGATCATCTCGCTGACGTACAGGCTGCGGGCGCCACTGGCAGCGGTATCGCGGTCGCCGTACTCGCGGCAGAGCCGACGGAAGGCGCGGTTGGTGATCCCGGCCATCGGGGCAAGGACCACGGGGGTCTCGATGATGTGGCGGCCGATTCGCAGGGCAGGCAGAAGTGCTGTCATAACGCCGCCCAGTGTGGCAAACATCCCTGCCGACCCGCGTATGGGCCGCTGTACCGCACACTTTCTACCTCAGAGCCAGCCGTTACCGTCGGCGATCTGAACTGCTTCGGCACGGTTGCGAGCGCCGGTCTTGCCGATTGCTGCGGACAGGTGGTTGCGCACCGTGCCCTCCGACAGGAACACCCGCTTCGCGACGTCTGACACCGTGCCGCCGACCTTCGCCGCCAACAGCACCTCGGACTCGCGCCTGGTCAGCGGGGATTCGCCCGCGACCAGACTCTCGGTCGCCAAGAGCGGATCCACCACTCGCAGGCCTTGTTGCACCCGTCGGACCGCGTCCGCCAGCTCAGCCGCCGGCGTGTCTTTCACCACGAATCCGCTTGCCCCGGCCTGGAGTCCACGGCGCAGATAGCCGGGTCGTCCGAAGGTCGTCACGATCAGGACCCGGACCTGGGGAAGCACCTCGCGCACCGCTGCAGTAGCAGCAATGCCGTCCATGCCCGGCATCTCGACATCCATCAGAATGACGTCCGGCCGATGTTGCCTCGCAGCTTCGACCGCCGCTACCCCGGACCCCGCCTGGGCGACCACGCTC
>JALYUK010000189.1 GCA_030853805.1 Actinomycetota bacterium
AGAGCAACACCCCGGTACGCGTGGAGTCCGACAATGCGTGCCCGAAACGGGCAAGCGCCTCAGTCGGCGTCGCTAACAACATGGTCAGATAGTACACAGAATCATGTATTCATGAAAATATGAACTCAAGCAGGTATCTCCGGCTGTCTCACTCAAGGAACGGAAGCGGCGATGGACTGCGGCAAACCGGGGCTCGGAGCTGACATCTCCGCGACCGTTCCACATGGGTGTCGTCTACGGGACGGACACCCCGCCCGTTCCGTCCGCCGATCCCGTCCCGTCCCGGTGAACGACTCTAGCTCGCTCTAAATACTCTAAAGGACTCTAAAGACAAAGTGCTACGGTGCTTCCCATGCCGAACCCGTTCCATGCAAGTTTTGGAGTCAGCCCACCGTTGCTGGTCGGTCGTAATAGCGCCCTGGACGACTTCGTCGAGGCGCTTGAAGACGGCCCGGGGGCATCCGGACGCGCGACGCTGTACACCGGGGCACGCGGGGCTGGAAAGACCGTCATGCTCAACGCGGTCGAGGACCGCGCGAGGGAGCGAGGATGGCTGGTCATCAGCGAGACAGCCACGCCGGGGTTCGTCGCACGAATCACCCAGCAGCACCTGCCCCGACTCCTGCGCGATTTCGATCCGAGGGCCGTTCATCGGCGCATGAGCGGTGTGACAGCTCCCCTCAGTGTCGGGTCCATTGCCTGGGACACCATCGAGACCCATGTCATTCAGGCTGGCCTGCGCAATCAGATCGAACTGCTGACCGACCTGCTGCTCGAACATGGCACCGGTGTTCTGATCACTCTGGATGAGATTCACCAAAACCAAGTCGAAGAGCTGCGCGAGATCGCCACTACGGTCCAGCACGCATTCCGCGAAGGTCGCGAACTCGCTTTTGCCGGCGCTGGTCTGGCCGCCAGCATCAGCAACGTCACCAACGACAACGTCCTGACCTTCCTTCGCCGCGCCGAGCGCCACACGCTGGGCTCAGTGCCACGCTCTGAGGTAGAACGCGCCTTCCGGGAGCCCATTGAGATGGCCGGGCGAAGCATCGGGCAGACCGCACTGCAGGTCATGGTCGACGGGGCAGCCGGCTACCCCTTCCTGCTACAACTCGTAGGCGCACAAACGTGGCGGCTGCACCCTGCTGAACCCGAGATCACCGCCGAGGACGCGAGGCTCGGGGTCCTACGAGCACGCCGCCGCCTCGGAGCCCTCATCCATGAGCCCGCGCTCAGCGCCGCCTCCGATATCGACAAGTCGTTCCTGTTGGCGATGGCCCACGACGAGGGACCCTCCAAGATGGCCGACATCCAGCAACGCCTCGACGTCGATGTCAACTACGCCAGCCAGTACCGGCTACGCCTGATCGCCGCCGAACTGATTTATCCCACCCGCCGCGGATACGTCGACTTCGCGCTGCCCTACCTACGGGAGTACCTACGCGAACACGCCGCCGCAGATATCTGAAATGACCACCGCGCGGCAACGGTCGTCATCCAAGGCAGGTCGGATAGCCGCCTTGCTCCGAATGCCGATCGGTGACCAGAACGCGTCGTCTACCGGTTCACTGCCATGGATCGACGACGCTGATGCCCGTTCCGTCGAAGTTGCGCGTGTTTCGGGTCGCCAGTGTTGCCTCTCGAGACGCGCGGATCGCTGCGATCTGCGCGTCAACCATTGCGATAGGACGCCCGCCCCTCTCGCGACCAGCCACAACCTCCGCGTACTGATGGGCTGCGTCAGTGTCGAACGGCAGGATCACCTCGCCAAAATCGGCGAACATTGCGGCCGCCAACATCGTCAAGCGGTCCCTGCGGCGGCCATCTGGCAACCGAGCGATGCCGTAAGTGACCTCAGCGACAGTGATCGCCGTGGTGTGCAGCATTCCTACCGCATCGGCCCACGCCAGGACTGTCATGTCCGGTTCAGGGCGAATCATCTCTGAAACGACAGTGGTGTCGATGGTGATCACTGCAGGTGCAACAGATTGGCCGCTCGGGGCATGTCCTTGCGGACGGGGACCAGCAGCTCGACACCATCGACTGCCGCAAATCGAGTTCGGAGCGCCTGCGCGAAGTTGGGTCCCTCATCCTCCGTGTCGAGAACCGCGCCGGTAAAAATAAATCGGACTTCAGCTTCCATCGACCGTCCGTGCAGAGCGGCCCTGGCCTTCAGCCTCGCCGCCACATCTTCATCAAGGTCGCGCACACTAATTGCTGCCATCGCCTCTCACCTCCTGATAGCAATGCCAGCAAGGTGAGCCACCCAGAGATCCGTGTACGGCAGCGGTCGGATACCCGCTAGCCGTGCCTGAGCTTGCCTGGCTTATCGGCAGCTGCACGGTCGTGCCCTGGTGTTTTTCTATGGTCGCCGTCATGACCATGACCCCCGACGTGACAGACGACCGTCCTGAACCCCCGCAGGCGACGGGGAGCTCCGGACCTTGCTCGGCTTCCGGATTACCTGCGCGAGACCTTGTCACGGAAAGTCGGGCGTCTGCGTGATGAGCAGCTGCGTGCCGCTCATCCGCCGTCGACACTGACGTGGGCCGGGCTGGTGAAGCACCTGGCGTACGTGGAGGACAACTGAAGTCGTGAGGTGTTACTTGTTCGCGTGGATCTCGACCCGTGGGCATCAGCAGATTGGGCTGCGGATCGCGACTGGGAAATGACCAGTGCTGCGCACGACACCGGTGTGCGGTTGATCGACCAGCACGCGCAGTCGCGTGCTAGCAGCGATGCGATCCTGCTGGTTCGGTCAGTGGTTTGACGCACAACGGCCACCTCATTTCCATTGCGAGACCCTCCGATCAGACACCCTGGACACCAGGAGAGACAGTAATCACGCCCACGCCCACGCCCACGCCCACGCCGCACAGCTCTGCGGGCCGATGGCATTACGGGCGCTGCTGTCAGGGTTGCAGGCATGAGCGAGACATTGAACTTCGGGTATGACGGCGATCGAGGTCTGGGTGACCGGCTCTTGGCGGCCGTGCTGCGTGGCGAGAAGACCGCGACGTCCTCGCTAGCGGTGGAGTACTTGTCGGGCGAACCACTCCCGCGTGTTGGAGAGCGCCTGACGCTGGTGGACCACGACGGCCGGCCGCACGGTGTCGTCGAGACGACCCGAGTGAGGATCATTCCGCTCCACCTCGTCGGGGAAGACGTCGCCCGAGATGAAGGTGAAGGATTCGCTAGCGCGCAGCACTGGCGCGACGCGCACCTCGCGTTCTGGAAGGAGGTTACCGACTTGGTCCGGTTGGACGCTGGCGACCCTGCGTGGCAGCTCCGTGACGCCGAGCCCGTCGTCGTTAAGTGGTTTCGCTTGGTCGAGGCAGCTGCCGGTTGACCAACCAAATCTCGACAACAGATCGGTCCCGATCACCGCTCGGCGTTGTTGTGGCAAGGCTGGGAGAAGAGTGCGGCGAGTCCTTGGCGTAGTGCTGTGACGTCGGTATCGACCGCGACGAGGTCGGCTTCAGGCGCTAGAGCGAGTAGCTGCGGCGTACCCGCCATGAATCCGACGATCTTGCCTGCCTGCCGCGCCTGGCGGATGACCTCCCGGACAGCAGCGATGGTCTGGGGCGATGACGGGCTGGGAAAGCCCGCCGATATCGACAGGTCGTACGGTCCGATGAAGACCCCATCCACGCCAGCAACCGCAAGAATGTCCGCAGCGTGTTCCAAGCCCGCTGCGGTCTCCACCATCGGTAGCAGAAGTTGAGGGACTGCCCCACCCGCCAGGCCGAGACTTTGCCGGCACCCCCCGGTGCTGCGCAACCCGTTCGGAGGCGTCCGGCACGCCGATACAAGGGCCGCAGCCTCCTCTGCGGAGTTCACCATGGGCACTATGACGCCGCTGACGCCAGCGTCCAGGACACGTCCGATCAGTGCGGGGTCTTGGGACGGCATGCGGGTCAGCACGGGAAGGCCGACGCACTCAGCTACGCGCAACAACTCAGGGACGTCGGCGACTTCCAGGTCACCGTGCTGCAGATCGAACCCTAGCCAGTCGGCGCCACTCGACGCGGCTACCTCAAGGCCATAGGCGCCCAGGAAGGTCGTCCACAACCCTGCCCGCAGACCGGGCCCCTCGCCAGCAGCCGCCGTCAGCAGTGTGGCGTGCACGTTTTGGGTCATTGTTCTTCTCCTGGTGGTCGCGCGCTGGGTGCTGATCGTGGCTCGTTACGGCTGGGCGATGAGCTCGATCTCGACCTGAGCACCCAGAGGTAGGCCGGCTACCCCGATCGTGGTGCGGGCCGGGTAGGGCTCGGAGAACATCTGGGCGTAAACCTCGTTCATCACGGTGAAGTCCACCAGGTCAGTCAGGTAGACGGTCGTCTTTACGACGTGTTCGAGAGTGAGTCCCGCTGCGGTGAGTACTGCGGCGAGGTTGGTGAATACCTGCCTCGTCTGTGTCGCGACGTCGCCTTCGACGAGGGCGCCGGTAGTCGGGTCCAGTGGCGTCTGACCCGACAGGTACACCAACCCTCCAGCCCAGACCGCGTGTGAGTACGGCCCCACCGCGCGGGGGGCGTCGGCCGCGCTCACAGCTTGTCGTCCTTCAGTCATGATTCACGTCTCCTTGGTGTCATTGAACTCGCACATCCCAGGTAGGACCGAGCTGAAACGTCCGGTCTCCAGGATGGCGTACTGATCGCTCGAATTCCATCGCGTAAACCGCTCGGGAATCGCTCTTTCTCGCGGCGATCGCCACTCTGCAGCAAACGCTTCCAGGAACGGTCATCAAGCCCGTCCTCGACGATACCGGGGGCGCGGATATCGAGGGCGTGCTGCGCCGACTGCGGAACGGACACGTCGAGGCAGTCGTCGCGGTCGAGTTCGACGCGCAGGGTGAGTCCCCCAAACGACCCGCACCGCTCTCACCCGTACAACGATGAATACCGGAGCAGGATCCCCGACCTCGGTGTGCCTCCACACACCCGGTAGCGCGTTGTGGAACTAGCATGCCGGCCGCGATGATCGAGCTCTGGACCAGAATGAAGTGCCCTCGGCGACCAGTCTGCGTTTAGACCTGGCCTCCCCTGTTCCGGTCTACGAACAGCTCCGATCACAGTTGACCGGCCTGATCGAGACGGGCGCCTTGGCGCCCGTGAGATTGGCTACCACCCACACGTCAGGTACGCGCCTTCTCGCACAAGCGCAGCCAGACCTCGCTCGGAGTGGGGTATGCC
>JALYUK010000225.1 GCA_030853805.1 Actinomycetota bacterium
TGATCGGCGTTCTCATCACGTTGCCCGCACTGGTGGAGGTCGACGTCAACGGCGCCCCGGTGCCGGTGGCCTTCTACGCGGTGACCTCGGTAGCCGTCATCGGTCTCTATCTCGCGTTTGCGATCCCGATCTTCCTGCGTTGGCGGATGGGCGACGCTTTCCAGCCCGGTTCGTGGACCCTGGGATCGAAGTACAAGTGGATGAACATCGTTGCTGTTGCCGAGATCACGATCATCTGCATCTACTTCATCATGCCGTTCACCCCCAGTGCGATCCCGGGCAACAAGGACTTCTCGTTCAAATTCGTCAACTACGCACCTGTGCTGACTTTCGGCAGCCTCGCAGTCCTGGCGATCTGGTGGTTTGCGTCGGCTCGTAAGTGGTACACAGGGCCGCAGCACACCATCGACAAGGCCGTGACGGCGGCGTTCGACGATTAATACCTCCTCTTCGTCCGCCTCATTGGCGACACTTCAGCGCTGGGTGGAGTTCGGCGGCACCTGGACCCTGCTGCACCGCACCGACGCCACGGTGATCATCTCGCTGCGCCGCTGCGACGGCGGCGAAGAAGTCGAGCGTCTCTGCAGCGCTGACCCGGACCTGATCGCATACCTCGATCGGGCGCCTACCGTGGAGGGATGACGAACCGGCTCGCGTCCGCAACCAGCCCGTATCTGCTCCAGCACGCTGACAACCCGATCGACTGGCGGGAGTGGTCTGATGCCGCGTTGGCCGAAGCCCGCGAGCGCGACGTGCCGATCCTGCTGTCCGTCGGGTATGCCGCCTGTCACTGGTGCCACGTGATGGCGCACGAGACCTTCGAGGACGAACGCGTCGCGGCAGTCGTCAACGCAAATTTCGTCGCCATCAAGGTCGACAGGGAAGAACGCCCCGACATCGACTCGGTGTACATGGACGTCACCATGGCGCTGACCGGCAGCGGTGGGTGGCCGATGACCTGCCTGCTCACTCCGTCGGGGGACCCCTTCTTTGCTGGCACCTATCTGCCACGTAGTCAGTTCCTACGGCTGCTCGACGCCGCGAACGACGCGTGGCGCGACCGCAGGGCAGACGTGCTCGCCTCCGGCACATCCATCTCGGAAAAACTACGCGCTGCCGCCGCACCCGAGTCGCATCCCGTCAGTACCTCCCTGATCCGCCGCAGCGTCGACGCGATGGCGCGCCGATTCGACACGAACTACGGCGGGTTCGGCGGCGCGCCGAAGTTTCCGACGACCTCGGGCCTGGAGTTTTTGCTCCGCGCCGCCGTCCTGACCGGTGACGAAAATCCCCGCGACATGGCAACGCAGACTCTCGAATCGATGGCCAGGGGTGGGATCTACGACCAGCTCGGCGGCGGCTTCGCACGCTACAGCGTCGATGCCCAGTGGGTCGTGCCACATTTTGAGAAAATGCTCTACGACAACGCGCAACTCGTGCGCGTCTACACCCATGCGTGGTGCGCGACCGGCAACGACCTCTTCGAGCGTGTCATCGCCCAGACGATCGATTTCATGCTGCGTGAGTTGCGCACGCAGCAGGGTGCGTTCGCCTCGTCACTGGACGCGGACACCGAGGGTGTCGAAGGACTGACCTACGCCTGGAGCCCTGGTGAACTCATCGACGTGCTCGGCGAGGACGACGGCACCCGCGCCGCGCAACTACTGTCCGTGACCGACACCGGCACGTACGAGCACGGCGCTTCCACCCTTCAGCTGCCCACCGACCCCGACGACGCGCACTGGTGGGAAAGCACCCGGACAAAGCTGCTTGTCGCGCGTGACCAACGGCCACAGCCTGGTCGGGACGACAAGATCATCGCCGGTTGGAACGGTATGGCGATCGGTGCGCTCGCCGAGGCGGGCGCCATCTTCGGGCGAACCGACTGGCTCGATGCTGCGTCTCGTTGTGCGCTCGCGGTGCTCGAGATCCACCGGGTGGACGGGCGGCTGCGTCGTACCTCCCGGGACGGCGCCGTCGGGAGCTCGCTCGCCGCAGCCGACGATCTGGGCAATCTCGCAGAGGGACTACTCACCCTGCATCAGGCAGCACCGGACGCCGGATGGCTCACCGCAGCCGACGAGTTGTTGCAGAGTGCAGCCGCCCATCACGCAGACGGGCGCGGCGGGTTCTACGACTCGGCCGACGACGCCGAGGCCCTGATTGTTCGGCCGCGCAGTCATGTCGATGGCGCCGAACCCTCAGGCACCGCCGCGTTGGCCGGTGCGCTGCTGACCTACGGCGCATTGACCGGGAATTCGGACTGCCTGAATCGTGCGCAACGCGCAGTCGATGCTGTCGCCTGGCTCGCCGAACGCGACCCCGGCATGGTCGGTCACGGATTGAGCGTCGGAGTCGCTCTCGTGCATGGGCCGCTTCAGGTGGCGATCGTCGGTGCTGACGCAACTGCCGACGAGCTCGCCGCGACGGCCTGGCGCAGCACAGCACCGGGCCGCGTTGTTGCCGTCGGCGGTGCTGCCGGGGTAGGCAGCGGCGACGACGCCGGGCAGCCGTTGTTGACCGACCGGCCGCTGGTCGCCGGCCGATCTGCGGCCTACGTCTGTCGCCAGTTCGTCTGCGACGCGCCGGTTACCTCGGTGCCCGACCTGCGCGCTGTGCTCGGACAACCTTCATCGCAGACCCAGTAGACGGGCCCCGTTGCGCCACAGCACAGCTCGCATCCAATCGTCACCAAGGTCGAGTCGGGTCAGTGCCGACAACTGATGCGCGTACGGGTAGGGGATGTTCGGGAAGTCCGAGCCGAGCACGACCTTGTCCTGCAGCGACGTCAGTCGGGCCCGGTACGCCGCAGACGTCGGGCTGCGCGCCTCCACGAAATCGGTGAAGGCCATCGTCGTATCGAGATGCACCCGCTCATAGGCCAGTGCCAGGTCCGCAAATTCGTCGTACTCCGGCATTCCCATATGGGCGATGACCAGCGTCAGCCGGGGCCAGCGCCGCAGCACCGACGCAATGCGGCGTGATCCGGTGAATGCGCCCGGCAGTGGGGCAGATCCGGCATGAATGACCACCGGCACCCCCGCAGCCTCCAAGAGCTCCCAGGCCGGATCGAGCAGCGCGTCATCGGGCGCATACTGCCCCACCTGGACATGCATCTTGAACAACCGCGCGCCTGCTCCCAACGCCTGCGCGACGTAGTCCGCGACGTCCGGCTCGGGGTAGAGCGTGCCGCAGTGGATTGCGTCCGGCACCCGCCTCGCGAAGTCGGCGTTCCAGTCGTTCAGCCACTTCGCCATCCCAGGTTTGTGCGGATAGGTCAGCGCAGGGATCGCCCGTATACCGAGTGAGCGGACAATCTGCAGCCGGGCCCGCTCATCGAAGCGGTACCGGATGGGCCATGCCTGCCCGTAGTGCGCCGCGGCCTGGTCGAAGAAGCCCCAGACCTTGATCTGCATTTGTTCGGGAAGAAAGTGCACATGCACGTCGGCCAGACCCGGCAGGCCCACAGCGTCCAGGTATGCCGGGACATCCGCATCGTCGAGCGGTCCGGCTGTGGTGGCAATCTTGGCCCCGGCGGGTGTATCGGGTGTACCCGGCGTCATGGACATGGTGCCGACTCAACCCTGCGGTTTCACGAAGGGGAACGCCAGCGTCTGGCGGATGGATGCTCCGGTCAGCATCATCACGATGCGGTCGACCCCCAACCCCAACCCACCGGTCGGCGGCATGGCCAGCTCCAGTGCGGCCAGAAATGCTTCATCGATCTGCATTGCCTCCAGGTCGCCGGCCGCCGCTGCGAGCGACTGCGCGGTCAGCCGTGCGCGTTGGTCGACCGGGTCGACCAACTCGCTGTATGCGGTCCCGATCTCCGCGCCGAAGGCCACCAGGTCCCAGCGCTCGGACAGCGCCGGGTCGGTACGGTGGGTGCGGGTCAGCGGGGAAGTCTCCAGCGGGAAGTCGGTGTAGAACGTCGGGAACTGGGTCTGCTTCTCCACCAGTGCGTCGTAGAGCTCGACGACCAGCATGCCCACGGTTGCCTCAGCGGGCGCTCCCACTGCATGCCGAGCGCAGATCGCTTCGATCTGGGCGCGCTCGGTCGTGGACGTCACTGTCTCTCCGACGGCTTGCGACACCGCGTCGTGCACCGTCGTGACCGGCCAGTCACCCTCGAGGTTGACGTCGTGGGATGTCCCATCGGCAGCTGTCCGGCGGGCCACGGGCGCGCCATTGACTGCGGTGGCAACGCGCAGGATGACGTCGCGGGTGAGCACCCTCATCGAGTTGTAGTCGCCGTACGCCTCATAGGCCTCCAACGAAGTGAACTCCGGGTTGTGTGTCGCGTCGACGCCTTCGTTGCGGAAGTTGCGGTTCATCTCGAACACCCGCTGCATACCGCCTACCGCCAGTCGCTTCAGGTACAACTCCGGGGCGATGCGCAGGTACAGGTCCATTCCATACGCGTTGATGTAGGTCCGGAACGGCCGGGCCGTCGCACCGCCGTGTACCGCCTGCAACATCGGCGTCTCGACCTCGGTGAACTCCCGCTCCTGGAAAGCCTCCCGCAGGGCGCGGACGCCGGCCGCCCGACGTCGCAGCAGGTCCAGCGACTGGGCGTTGACGAGCAGATCCAGCGACCGCTGTCTGCTGCGGACATCGTCGCTCAACACCGACCCGAGCGGGGGAAGTGGTCGCAGGCACTTCGCCGCCATCTGCCAGTCGTGCAGCACGACCGACAGCTCACCGTTACGCGACGTCCCCACCCGCCCCGTCACACTCACCATGTCACCGAGATCGACGCACTGACGCCACAACGCCCGAGCGTGCTGCGGCGACTGGTCTGCGGTCACCATGATCTGAATGCGGGATCCCTCATCATCCAGGACCGCAAAAGTAACGCCACCGAGATCACGCAACGCGCGGATTCGACCGCATACCGACACGGACTGGTTGGTCACGACGTTGGGGTGCAGTTCGGGGCACTTCGAAATGACATCGGCGACCCGTGCCGTCCGCGGAACCTGCACGGGGTAACCCTGCATACCTGCGCTCCGCAGGGCCTCCAGCTTCGCGCGGCGTACCTCCTGCTGCTGGGACAACCGTGCCGCCACGGGTACCGGTACCAGCAGCTGCTGTTCCTGTTCACAGACCCGGCGCACGAAATCGGGCTCCGTACGAGGGGCCTGAGTCTCCGCAGCGATCTGGCCGGTGAGGAACTTCGGCCCGATGGTCGGAACGAAACCCTCAGCGATGCCCATTGCCAGCGCGGCGCGGGTGACCGTCAGCGCGGGGTCGTAGCAGAGCCACCGAGGCACCCATGCCGGGTGGTATTTGTCGTTCGAGCGGTACAAGGTCTCCAGTTGATAGAACCTCGATGCGAAAGACAGCGCAGCATCGCTGACTTTCGTGATCGGTCCGGCCCCGACCTGATCAGCATTGTCGAAGATACTGCGAAACACGGCGAAGTTCAGCGACACCCTACGAATGCCGTGCTCAGGTCCGTGTTCCATCAATTTCGCGACAAGGAACTCATTCAGTCCGTTCTCCGCATTACGGTCGCGCCGCATCAGGTCCAGGGAGACCCCCCGTACGCCCCACGGCACGAACGACAGCAGTCCCCGGATCTCACCGTGCGCGTCATGTGCCGTCACGATCACACATCTGCCGTCCGCGGGGTCACCGAGCCGGTTCAACGCCATCGAGAATCCACGTTCGGTCTCTTCGCCCCGCCATTTCTCGGCAAGGATCTCCACCTCCCGCAGTTCCTCGGTCGACAGCTCGCTGTGCCGGCGGATCTGAGTCGTGTAGCCGGCTCGGCTGATCCGCGTCACGGCCTGCCGTACGGGTCGCATCTCGCGGCCCCGAAGACTGAAGGAATCGACTTCGAGAATGGCCTCGTCGCCAAGTGCGAAGGCACGCAGCCCGGCCGCCTGGTAGTGAGCGGTGCCCACCTCGCTGCTGGACAACACGGCGGCATACCAGCCGTTCTCCCGACACTGCCGCAACCACAGCGCGATGAGTTCCGGCCAGGAGCCGCGATCGCCCACCGGATCAGCACTTGCCACACAGGTGGTGCCCTCGGTGCGGTAGGTCAACGCAGCACGACCATCGGTGGAGAACATCACACTCTTGTCGCGACGCGTCGCGAAGTAGCCCAGCGAATCCTCTTCGCCGAACTGCAGCAGCAGTTTTCTAACCGCCAACTCCTCATCGGCGGACTGCATCTCCCGGCCGCGTCCAGAGCGCCAGAACACCAGGATCGCCAGCAGGAGAGCGAGGCCTGATAGGAGCCCAGCGAGTCCGAACACCCACATGGAACCGACATGGTCACTGAGCCCGAACGTCCCGGCGGGGCTACTGACCCCAAATGTGGACCGCACCGACCACCGCACCCGCTCGCGGACGCCGACCAACGAACCGTCGATTGCCGACGACAACAACAACGTAACGCCGAATGACGTCAGTAGACCCGCTACCAGGACGAAGAGTGCCGCACGCCGTGAGCGTGGAGCCAACTTCGCGGGGAACGACCTGCGACTCGCGATGACGGCGACGAGAACGACGATCCCGAGTATGAGGGCGGGAATGGTCACATATCGCGAGGAGGTGAACTCCACGTACTGGCGTTCACTGACGCCGTACATCGGTCGGCCACCGAATCTACGCATCTGGCCGCCCAGAACGGCGCGGCCCTCCACCACCTTGCCTGCGATTACCACCACCAGGCTGTAGAACACATTCAGCGCCATGACGATGACCACCACCGTGTGGGCAGCGCGCAGCCGACGACGTGCGGCTCCCGCCAATGCGAACAACAGTGCGACCAGGAAGAGGCTCGGCTCCACCGGCAGGTTGAGCAGGCCCAATGCGTCGGACACGACTCGGACTACCAGCCCGCCGGCAAACACGATCGCGAGCAGCGAGAAGAACGCACTGATCAACAACAGCCGGCCCAGCCAGTGGGCTACCTGTTCGCGCCACGGGCTGCGGACCCGCTCGCGCCGGCCGCCGTCGGGCCCGCCGTAGGCGTTGAATGACCCCTTGAACAACCGCGACACGACACTCAAATTCATCAAATACCCCGTCTCATCAAGACCAGACAGTATCTCAGCGTCCTGAGCGCTACCGGAGAAAGATCCCACAGCGCAGCAACACAGAAAAGGTAGACAACGCAAAAAGAGCTACCCGACAACGCGGGGCGTTGTCGGGTAGCTACTAAAAGATGTTCGGCGGTGTCCTACTCTCCCACACACTCCCGTGTGCAGTACCATCGGCGCTGAAGGGCTTAGCTTCCGGGTTCGGTATGTGACCGGGCGTTTCCCGCTTCGCTATGACCGCCGTAACGTTATGAAACTATGACCACACTCCCCCCAACCCGAACACGAACGTCGTGTTGAGCGGGGGTGGTGGTGTTGTTTCAGAATCACACAGTGGACGCGAACAGCTC
>JALYUK010000226.1 GCA_030853805.1 Actinomycetota bacterium
GCCGGATCGACAGTCCGCTGCGACGGGAGATCCCTGTCATCAGGCCGTCGCGCGGGCCGGGGCCCAATTGAGCCCCGATGTACATGGCGCTGGCGAGGCCGTTGAGCACGATGCCGAGCACGAGGAGAACCGCGCGCAGCCAGAGCTCGGAGGGGCGGGGCAGCACCGAGAGGGTGACGTCGGAAGTCACGCCGATGACAAGGACGTTGGCGATCGTGCCCAGGCCGGGGGCCTGCCGCAGCGGTATCCACGCGAGCAGGACCACGGCGCCGACGAGCGTCACGACAGTGCCGAAGCTGAGCGGCAGGTGGCCGGAGACGCCGTAGTGGAAGACGTCCCACGGGTCGAGGCCCAGACCGCTGCGGATCATCATGGCCATCGAGACGCCGTACAGGGCGAGACCGGCGAGCAGCTGACTGAGGCGGCGTGGCAGGTGGCCGGCGCGCAACTGGGCAGCGGGGCCGAGGTCGGCCAGCACGGTCGAGGTGGTCAGCATGCGTCGAGTCTGACCTAGGGTGGTCTGGTGAAGAAGAGCCACTAGTGCGACAGTGGCCTTCATGAACCGCACGCTGTCCGGGCCGCGCGCCGCCACCCTGCTCGGTGACTTCCCGAAGTCCCCCGCCTACCAGGGCCTGGCCCAGGGCCTTCGCACGCTGATCGCCGACGGCCGGATCCCGGTCGGCACCCGGCTCCCGAGCGAGCGTGACCTTACCGCGGCCCTCGGGGTCAGCCGGACGACGGTGACCCGGGCCTACCAGCTGCTCGGGGAGGTCGGCTACGCCAGCGCGCGGCAGGGCTCGGGAACGGTGGCCGCGCTCCCGGTCGCCCGCGGTCACCGCGGCGACCACCTGCTCACGCCCGCCGAGGGCGGCGGTGACGACCTCGACCTGACGTGCGCGGCCACCGTCGCCCCGGCTGGGATGTCGGCGGCCTACGAGGCGGCCGTGGCCGAGCTGCCGGCCTACTTCGGTGGCAACGGCTACTTCCCCTCCGGTCTCCCGGTGCTGCGGGAGGCCCTCGCCGCCCGCTTCGCGGCCCGCGGGCTGCCGACCTCCCCGTCGCAGATCATCGTGACGGCCGGTGCTCTCGCCGGCCTGGCCATCGCGGCACGGGCGGTGACCGCGACGGGGGACCGGGTCCTGATGGAGAACCCGACCTACCCGAACGCCATCGCCACCCTGCAGCACGCGGGGTGCCGGATCGCCGGGGTCGACGTGGACGTGCACGGCTGGGACACCGACTCGATCGCCGCCGCCCTGCGCCAGGTCGCCCCGCGAGCGGTCTACCTGATCCCGGACTTCCAGCACCCGACCGGCGCCCTGCTGCCCTCGGAGCAACGAGCGGAACTCGGTGCTGCCCTGCGCACCTCCCGTACTGCGGCGCTCATCGACGAGTCGATGGTCGACGTACCGCTGGAGGGGCAGACGATGCCGCCCCCGCTCGGCTCCTTCGTCGCCGACAGCATCACCCTCGGCAGCGCGAGCAAGAGCTTCTGGGGTGGCCTGCGGATCGGGTGGCTCCGCGTCCCCGACTCCCGCTCCGCCGCGGTCATCGCGGCGCGGCTCTCGCTGGACCTCGGTGCGCCGGTCCTCGAGCAGCTCGTCCTGCTGCAGCTGCTCGCCTCGGAGAGCGAGATCATGTCCTGGCGACGAGCCCAGCTCCGGGCGTCCCGAGACGCCCTCGTGGCGGCGCTGCAGGCCGAGCTGCCGTCCTGGACCGTGCCCCCGCCCCGCGGCGGGCTCGCGGTCTGGGCCGAGCTCCCCGAACCCGTGTCCTCGACCCTGACCGCCGTCGCGGAGCGGTACGGCCTCCTGCTGGCCTCAGGACCGTCTTTCGCCCCCGAGGGCGGACTGGAGCGATACCTCAGACTGCCCTACACCCTTCCCCCCGCGTCCCTGGTCCAAGCCGTCAGTCGCCTCCGGCTCGCCTGGGACGAGACCCTCGCGAACGGCACCGCGCACCCGGGCCGACGCACCTTCGTGGCGTAGCTCCGGCAGGCGCCCTCAGGCCGGCCGTGATCCAACGCTTCAGCTTGAGTACAGTCCGGTCGCGGCAGTGGGGGAAGCGGGCTGTCGCCCCGAGGTCTCGGCTCCACGCTGTGTCCGGCGCCTGCCAGGTGGGCGCGGTGCCCGATGTGCGGAACCCCTCTCTGCCGCGACGCGCGCGGTCCCACTCGAGGATCCGCTTGCGAAGAGCGCCGCTCCGCTCGTGATACTCCGAAGGTGGCGCTTGTTCGTGTCATCCTGCCAACGTGCAGCTTGAGATGGGGTTCCTGTTACGTGAATCGCGTGGCCGCGTTTACGTGCAGTCGCGACCTGCTACTGGAGTGGCCAGCTCCGGTCGCGGGGTGATCGATCCAGCGTTGCCGGCCGAGCATGGTGCAGGACTGCCAGAGTGCACGGCGACCATCGCGTACGCCGGTGCCGGTTATGCCGCCGCGATGGGTTGGGTGCAGTTCGTGCGATCCACCGATTCGGACCGTCCCGAGGTTTTTGAGCTTGATCCCCTGGCGTTGTATCGCGGGGTCGATACGCCCTACGCGTTCTTCGGGATGGCTCCGACATTGTTTGACGCGCCCTATCGGGACACCGGCCAAGACGTGGTCTGGCAGGCGCGTTCTTATCTGACGACGACCCCTGATGCGGTCCTTACTCAGGCGGCTGTTCCGTTGGTCGCGTTTACCTGGGGGTTCCACATCGAAGCAGGGATAGTGACGCTGCACCCGCCCGCCCAACTCGATGTCGCTCATTGGACCGAACACCTCGGTGTGCTCGAGGAGACCCACCCGGGCTGGAACTTCCGCAGCTGAATACAAACGCTTCCGGCCGAGAAAAGGCCCCGTACGCGGATCCGCCAACGGCGCGATCGTTTTGCGGATGTGGGCGCCCCACTGCACGCTGGCACGTATGGCGCGGCGTGTTCACGATCTGGGTTCTGGCGATGTCGCTGCGTTGCAGTGGCTGTTGGAGTCGGTCCCGGACTACGCAGCGCGGATCACGGGTTATCCGCCCGGCCCAGTGACGCGCTCAGCGCGTTGATGACTCTTCCGCCCGGGTTCGACCCCACTCACAAGCACGGGGTGGGCCTATGGGATGGAGCCGCGCTGGTTGCCTTCGCCGATTTTCTTCTCGGTTACCCGCACCCGGCCGGCCTGTACGTGGGGCTGCTGATCGTGCACGGCGAGCACCACGGCAAAGAGCTGGGCCGCGAGCTGCACGACGCGATCCTCCAGCGCGCCCGCAACACCGCAACTATCCAGCGGATGCGCCTGGGAATCGTCGCGACAAGCGCCGCCGTCGCGCAACCGTTCTGGCAACGCCTTGGATACCGCCCGACCGGTGAGCGGAAGCCGTACTACTACGACCACCTCACCAGCACTGTCACTTTGTGGGAACGAGCCATCATTCAAGTCGAACCCGCCCCGAACTGACCGACTGAGCCCGCCATCGCCTACCGGATGCCGGTAGGTGTGTCGTTGGGGCGGTCTCCTCGGATTCGGGCGACGTAGCGGTCAGCGGAGCGTCGGATTGCGGCGGCACCGTCCTGGACGACGACGCGGCCCCACCATCCGCCGTAGACGCGGTCGAAGCTGAAGCGTTCGACGCGGGTGGCTATGTCCAGCACGGTGGTCTCATCGAGGGGGATCAGGTTGGGGTAACTCCACATGAAGCTGACCCAGTCCCGGTCTTGGACCACGGTGATGGTGTCGCCGGTGAGGAGGGCACCACGGCCGTTCGATCCGGCCGGCCAGTGCAGGACTGCAGCACCGTCGAAGTGTCCACCGATGCGGGTCAACGTCAGCCCGGGGAGGGGTTCGATGTCGTCGTCGAATAGCTCGATACGCGAAGAGGGCCGTTGGATCCACTGTTGATCGGCGCGGGGTAGGAGAATTCGGGCGTCGAAGGCCTCGGCGATGTCGAGGTGGGCGCCGTAGAAGTGTGGATGGGACATGCAGATCGCGTCGATCCCGCCGAGCCTGGTGATGCGTTCTCGCGCGGTGTCATCGATCAGGGCCGTGCAGTCCCAGAGCACGTTGCCTGAGGGGGTTTGTATCAGGAGTGCTCGCTGGCCGATACCGAACTGCGGGTTCATGCCCACGCCGATCAGGTCAGGCTCTTCCTGTCTGAGATCGGTGACGTGAACGCGTGAAAGTTCGGCTGTGGTCGTCCAACGTTGACCCTCCCAGCCGACGTATTGCCGTTCGTCCTCACAGATTGGGCAGTGCTCGGGCGGCTGGTCCGTGTTCGGTTGTTGTACCGCACACGTGGCGCATATCCAGGCAGGCATGTCCAGACCTTTCCTTCGATTCCGGCAACTGAGAACGCTCTCCCCACCAAACCTCATGCACAGGATCTCCGGTGACACAACGGTCATCCTCGAACCATTACGAGCCACCGAATAGGGATCGGTGACGGAGACAGAGTCGGCCACAGACAGATACGGGTGCATTCCGACCTGGGCTGTCGATGCAGGCCCAACGTTGTGGTCCGTCAAACGCGTACCTGGTCGGAGGCAACCTTTCGTGAGAGGTGCCAGTAGTAATAGGTATGGGTCGGACATCGATGCGTAGGTTTGCGCGCGGGCAGGAGACCCCCGCCCCAGCTGGCTTCGTGGAGTTTTTCGCGGCGTCCAACCGATCCTTGTTGCGCACCGCGTGGCTCCTGACCGGTGACGCTGAGGCTGCGCAGGATCTTGTTCAAGCCGCACTGGTGAAAGCATTTGTTGCGTGGCCACGGATCCGGGAGGCCGAGGCCCTGGCCTACACACGGCGCATCCTGATCAACGAGAACATCGACAGATGGCACCGGGCCCGCCAAGAGACCAGCACTGCCGGAGACCCTGTAATGCGGGAACCATCAGCAACGGCAGTGGTAGACGATCGCGACCAGATCATCCGAATGCTCGAGCATTTGCCCGAGCAACAACGAACGGTGGTCGTGCTGCGGTACTACGTAGACATGTCTGAGTCCGCAACCGCCGAAGCACTGGGTATTTCGCTTGGAGCGGTGAAGTCCGCGGCCTCGCGCGGTGTCGCCAAACTTCGCAGCATCCACCACATCCAGGGAGCCCGCGATGGTTCAGATTGAGACACCCCAAGACTCAAGCTTCGAGCAGTGGCTGCGCTTAGCACTGGACCAGACGCCACTACCCGACGAGCTCCAGGTCAGGTGCGAGGACGTCACAGCCAGCGGTCATCGCATCCTCGGCCGCCACCAGATCGCCCGCCGCGCGCTGATCGGGCTCGCCGCTGCTGCAGTGATCGGGGTAAGTGTGCCGCTGCTGAACGGCGCACTCACTACCGGCCACCACAACACCACCAGTCACGCAGTCGGCCACCACAACACCACCAGTCACGCAGTCACTGCTGGCTCCTGCGCCGGAACACCCGTGATCGACGCCACCGGAACCCAGCGCGTTCTGATCGTCTCAGCGCCACACACCGGCAAGGTCGACATCAGGCTCTTCCCGTCCGTGGACTGCGAACAGAATCCCTCCCAGCACCCAACCGCTACAGACACACTCTCAAGCCCTGCACCGGGCCGCGCCGTTGCAGGCCAGGTATCGGGAATGCCGTACTACTTAGTCAACGGAAACCCAACGTCGGCAGCGGTCAACGGGATAGCTGCCACCATCGTTCGCTCGATCGGCAATCAGAGCGTCATCTGGCCCGTCCAGTCCGCACCACCCACAACTGGGCATAAGCCATCTACTATCACTTGGACCATCGGCAGCGCCACCTTTACCCAACAAACGGCGGCGCAGTGACCCTCGGCTCCGGCACGCGCTACTAGAGCCAAGCCGTCCCGTTTGCCGAACCATCACCGGCGACCGCATGCGGTAAATCGGTCTTCGAGCTCACAACAGCCGGACCGTCCCACTCGGGTGCCCTATACGGAACACAGTCGCGGTGACCGCGTCCGCAAGACGATCCCCGTACGGCGATGGCTGGACCGGTTCGATCGACGACCACGACGGTGCTGATTTGTCGTCGTATGCCGTTCGCGTTTCGGGACGTAGCCGTCGAAGTGTTTCGGCGACCTGGGGCGGTGACTGGGATGCCCTGCGTTGATCACCGTAAGTGGCGGTGATCAACGCAGGGCATCGCGCTCAGCCCTTTTCGTGGGCGAGCAGTTTCTGGTAAGCGGCGCGGGTCTGTGGACCGACGATCCCGTCGACAGTGATGTGCTCGGCTCTTTGAAGCCCGCGGGTGAGGTCTTCGGTTTTCGGGCCGTAACTACCATCAACTTGCACGCTGCCGAGACCGCCACCGCGACCGGCCGCTACGGACAAGTTGTTTAGGTCGGTTTGCCAGACCCGGACGGCCTGGCCGCGGTCACCGAAACGCAGGATCGGCGCAGCAGCTGGGGCTGGCGACCCGTGCAGCGCGGTGTTCATCGCGGCACGCGTGTGGGGCCCGACGACGCCGTCGACGGACAGGTGGGCAAAACGTTGGAAGTCTTTGGTCGCGGCGGTAGTGGCGGGCCCGTAGGACCCGTCGGTAGCGATGTACGGGACACCGGGGATCTTGCCCGCTACCCGGTCAATGTTCTGCTGCCAGACGCGCACGTCGGATCCGCGGTCGCCGATCACAAGGTTTCGGGACGACGTAGCAGCTGCTGTGGCTGCGGTAGCCGCGGGCTGAGCAGCGTTGGCTGCAGGGGCTACGGCAAGGGCGCCAAATCCGAGAGCAGCCAGTGCCGGTACTGCGGCGGCTTTCACGATGGTGATGCGGTGAAACATGGTGATCCCATCTGTTGAAATGTTTCGGTCATCTATATAGACGAGCGATCAGCGTATCGGGTTGGGTCCACCACAGAACTTCCTCTGAGTGGGAAGCAATAGGCCATGAACGTTAACGATTGCAGAACCAGCTTTGGTGAGTTCCGTACGCCGATCCGCATATGAAACAGCTCAGCGTTTCGCGGCTCTTCGGATCTAAGCGTGGTTGGGGGTTTTTCGGTAGGGGCGGTTTCCTGAGGCTGCGAGCATGATTCGTAGGCGGTAGTGCTCGAAGGTACGGAAGCCATGGGCCAGGCGGCGGGTCTTTTCGATGATCAGGTTCACTGCTTCGGTGCCGCCGTTGCTGATGCGGTGGGTGTCGAATCGGGCCAGTACGTGCTCGCGCCACATTTTCAGCGTCCGGCCCAGGCGGGCGACTTCGGGGATCGGACAGGTCGGGAACGATTCGATGACCTTGACCGCGATCGCTTTGCCGTCAGCGGGTTTCTCAGCTTGGTACATCGAGCGGACCTGTTGGTAGCAGTGCCACGCCAGCGTCACTTCCCAGGTCGGGTCCCCGGCGAGTAGGCAGGCGTCGAGTTTGGCGATCTGCTTTTCGTTGAGGTGTTCGGACCCGCGGCGTAGCAGTCCGCGGATTTTGTACAACGGATCGTCTTTGTGACCGCGCCGCCCCTGGGTGTCGTGTTGGACCCGGCG
>JALYUK010000227.1 GCA_030853805.1 Actinomycetota bacterium
AGGTTGACGGGCTGTGCGTGCACCCGCAGTTCAGTATCGAGACGCCGTCCCAGTGGGCTCGCGTCGATCTCGCTGATCTGGCGTTGAGGATTGTGATCGAGGCCGAGGGCTACGAAACACACGGCACAAGAGGTGGGTTCGACAACGACTGTGCTCGCTACACGGCCTTGACGGCTGACGGGTGGTTGGTCTTGCGGTTCACCTGGACTCAGGTGATGCACCGCCCGACGTGGGTCGCTGAGCAGTTGGTTCGCGTGCGGGACCTACGGATGAACGGGTCCCGGCATGAAAACGAGCCTGGCGGAAGGAACGGATGCTGAATAGTGGCCTCTCACCGGGATGCCGACCCACCGCTCCTTCCGCTGGGCTCGGCAGGCAGTCTGCAGCCGTTGCCACCGGGTCAGCGGGCGGGGCGCAGTCCGCCGAGCGCCAGCGCGCAGGACGTGGTGGCCTGCGCGAGTGCACGATCGGCGCCGGCACGCAGGCGCAGCAGCAACGCGTGCCGCTCACCCAGGTCATAGACACCGACGGCAGGGGATTCCGCCAAGGCAATGTCGACCGCGGCACCGATCGATCCGGCCAGCACCAGGATGCGATGCGCCCGCCCAGGTAGGCCCGGCGGCAGGCCCCACTCCCGGTCCCGCACCCGGGAGTCGACCTGAGCTCGCGCTGTCGAACCGGCCCACGGGCTGACGTCCAGCGTCTCGAACGCATGGGTTGCCGCACGCACCAGGTCAGCGAGATCACGTTCGATCTGAGATTCCTGCAGGCTCTCCAACTGGTGGACGGGTGTCGGTTCGCAGTCGAATGCCGCCCAGGTGACCCGGGTGCCGGTATCGCCGTCCGGCCCGTAGGTCTCGATCGTGGGCACCAGCGCGCCGCCCAAGGCGGGTACGTAGACGCACTCGCCGACCTCTGCCGCAGCGCCGGTGAACGCGAAGTCCCCTCGCGGCATGCCGGTGAGATCACCGGGTCGAGGCAGGGCACATCCCAGTACCCGCTCGCCGAGGTCCTGCCAGAGGGCCAACCGATCCAGGTCGCCGCCTACGTGGTCGATGTCCGGCATCGAGCGACCGACGGCGTCTTCGAGGTCGAGGTGACCGGCCCATGCCGCGGTCACCCAGAGACTCAGACGCGCGGAGGCCGGGAGTGTTGACACGCCGAACATCGTAGGTCGCCTAGGGTCGGTAGCCATGAGCGATGTGCTGGCCCTGGCTGAAGTAAGCGTGGTCCGCTCGGGCAAGAAGTTGTTGGACCGGGTGAACTGGGAGGTCGAAGAAGGGGAGCGATGGGTCGTACTCGGGCCCAATGGCGCCGGAAAGACGACCCTGCTGCAGATTGCCGCCGGCCGCATGCACCCGAGCAGCGGCGTCGCCGGGGTCCTGTCAGAGGTGTTGGGAGCAGTGGACGTCTTCGAGTTACGCCCGCGCATCGGACTGGCGTCGGCTTCGATCGCCGACCGCATCCCGCCTGCTGAGGTCGTACGCGACGTCGTGGTCACAGCTTCCTACGGGATCGTCGGCCGCTGGCGCGAGTCCTACGACGAACTCGATCACGGTCGCGCCAGCGAACTGCTGGGCCTGCTCGGTGCGGGTCATCTGGTCGACCGTCGCTACGGAACGTTGTCCGAAGGCGAACGCAAGCGCGTGCAGATCGCCCGGGCGTTGATGACCGACCCCGAGCTGCTCCTGTTGGACGAGCCGGCGGCCGGGCTGGATCTGGGCGGCAGGGAAGACCTGATCGGTCGGATGTCAGCGCTCGCGCAGGATACCGAGGCTCCGGCGATGGTGCTGGTGACCCACCATGTCGAGGAGATCCCCCCCGGTTTCACCGACGTCCTGATGCTGCGGGAGGGCGCCGTCGTGGCCGCCGGACCCATCGAGACGACGCTGACCGCCGGGAACCTCACCGCCACCTTCGGCCTGAAGCTGGCTCTGGACCGCCACGGCGACCGGTGGTCGGCGCGCGCGACCTCCTGAGGGCACCTACCTAGGTCATCATCGGGTTGTTCTCATAGGGTGCGTCAGTGCCCCTCAGTCATGCCATCTTGATTCTGCTCGCCGGGATGGCTGCGGGCACCATCAACACCGTCGTCGGTTCCGGCACTCTCGTGTCCTTTCCGACCCTGCTCGCCTTTGGAGTGCCGAGCGTGTCGGCGAACGTCTCCAACACGATCGGTCTGGTAGCGGGTGGGCTCTCCGGGACCTACGGCTACCGCAAGGAACTACGCGGCCTGAAGACGCTGTTACGTCGACTTGCGCCGATGTCGTTCTTCGGAGGATTGACCGGCGCCATTCTGCTGATCGTGCTACCGCCGGGCGTTTTCAAGACGGTTGTCCCGGTCTTGATCCTGATCGGTGTGCTGCTGGTCGTTCTCGGACCGTGGCTGAGTCGAAAGCTTCAATCCGCGCCTGCCCACGTCAGTGCCGACACCGGAGCTCGACGTATCGCGTTGTTGGGCGGGGTGTACGCAACGGGT
>JALYUK010000237.1 GCA_030853805.1 Actinomycetota bacterium
TGATCACCGACGCCGATTCTGGCGTCGTCCGTCAATGGGGGGATGCGTCCGCACCGTGTCTGCCGCGCTCATCGAACAAGCCGATGCAGGCCGTTGCGATGGTGCGCGCGGGTCTGAAGCTCAACGCACCGCTGCTCGCGCTCGCCTCGGCAAGCCACTCCGGTGAGCCTTTCCACCTGGACGGGGTGCGGCAGATCCTCGCCACGCAAGGTTTCACCGAGGACGACCTGCAGAACACACCGGACCTTCCCTACGATGCACAGGCTCGCGACGCCTGGCTCGCAGCGGGGAACGGGCCCACGTCCCTGGCGCAGAACTGCTCAGGCAAACATGCCGGAATGCTTGCCGCCTGTCGTTCGGCGGACTGGGATCCATTGACCTACCTGCACGTGGACCACCCGTTGCAGCGTGAGATGGCGGCCACCATCGGCGACCTGGCCGGCGAGCCGATCGCCGCGACCGCCGTCGATGGTTGCGGCGCGCCCGTCATGGCGATCTCGCTCGCTGGTCTCGCACGGGCGTTCGGCCGCATCGCCGCTGCGGCCGACTCCACCCAGGAGGGTCAGGTGGCACACGCGATTCGGGCCTACCCCGAGTACCTCGGAGGTACCCGCCGCGATGTCACCGCCCTGATCCGGGGCCTGCCGGGAGCAGTTGCCAAGGACGGCGCCGAGGCGGTGTACGCCGTCGGGTTGCCCGACGGCCGTGGGTTTGCTGTGAAAATCGCCGACGGTGGCGGGCGGGCCCGGCAGGTCGTGATGGCGGCATTGCTGCGTTGCGAAGGTATCGAGGCGGCCGTGCTGGACGAGGTGGGGACGGTGCCGGTTCTCGGCCATGGTGAACCTGTCGGTGCGGTGCAGGCGATCGGCTTCTGAGCCGGTCGTGCGCGCTGTGCTCCAGCGTGTCACGTACGCCCGGGCGGACGTTGTGGGCAAGTGAGTCGGGCGCATCGTAAGTCGGGGATCTTTGCGCTCATCGTTGTGACACAACAGGATTCACAGATCCAGGCGGACCATCTCGCCGCGCAGATTGCCCACCTTCGCCTCACGGTGGGTGAGAAGTCGGTGTCGGACCCGGGCGCCCCGGTACCGGTCGTATCCCAATTCACGTTGTCCGGCGACACCCGGCGGGGGCGCCGCCCGTCGTGGTCCGTAAGTGCTCGTAGCCGCCCGGCCGCCCATGCCGAACCGTTGATCCAGCGCGTCGACGACAACCTGCGGGGGATGGGGCTGGCGGCGTCCACCGGGCGCTTCGGCGCTGACCTGCAGATCGCGATGACGGCCGACGGTCCAAGCGCCATGCTGGTCAACGGATGGGCCCCGGTAGACTCTTGTCATGAACCCGTTCAATGGCCTCTTCGTCATCCAGTACTGGGTCGCGCTGGCCCTGGGACTGGCCATGTTGGGCGTCGAGGTCGTCGCATTCGTGGACTGTCTGCGCCACCGCGACAATGCGTATACGGCTGCGGGCAAGCTGACTAAGAACAAATGGATGCTGATCACGGGGATCGCGCTGGTTGTCGGCTTCCTCACGGTCCGCAACCCCATCGGGTTCATGGGGGTCATCGCGATCGTCGCGGCGTCCGTCTACCTCGTCGATGTCAAGCCGGCGTTACGCCAGGTGCTCACCCGCTCGCAGACCCGTAGTGACGGCCCCTACGGCCCCTGGTAGTCACCCCGATGGATCGATTGTTCGGCACGGTGCAGGAGTACGCCTGGGGGTCGCACACCGCACTCGCCGAACTGACCGGCCGACCTGCGCCGACAGAGCAGCCCGAGGCCGAGTTCTGGCTCGGTGCGCACGAGGCGGCCCCGTCCCGTACGGCAGGCGGCGGGCTCGATGAGGTGGTCGCAGCGGATCCGCAGGGCGTGCTGGGGGCATCTTGCGCCCAGCGGTACGGGAACCGGCTGCCTTTCCTGCTGAAGGTCCTGGCGCCGCAGCGGGCACTGTCGATCCAGTGTCATCCCGACGCGGCGCAGGCACTCGACGCGCCGGCCGGCACCTACGCCGATCACTGGCCCAAGCCCGAAGCCGTTGTGCCGCTCACTCCGCTGGAGATGTTCGCGGGAATGGCGTCGTTCGAGCAGATCGTGGTCCGATTGGACAGCCTCGGCGTACCCGAGTTGCAGTCCGTGGTGCGCTCCGCACGTAACGCCCGCGAGCTGTTGGCCGGGATCCTCGCAGTCCCGACGCAGCATCGACCTGCCGTCGTGGGGCGCGCGCTGGCAGCGTTGGACGGGCAACACGCCGTCCCGCAGGACGAAGCAGATGCGATACGCCGGGTGGCGCACGACTACCCCGGGGATATCGGCCTGATCGTGCTGATGACCATGCACTACCGCGTCGTGCTACCCGGCAGCTACCTTTTCGTGCCCGCCGGAGTGTTGCACGCGTACGTGCGCGGGGTGACGGTCGAGATTCTTGCCAACTCCGACAATGTTGTCCGTGCTGGTCTGACGCCGAAGAAGATCAACGTCGCCGAGCTTCTTCGGATTGTTGCCGTCGACGGGCGGATGGTGGCCGAAGCGGGGCACCGCGATGGCCGGATCGTGCGGTTCCCCGTGTCTGCGCCGCAATTCCGGCTGCTGCGCATCGATCCGGGTGACGAGCCGGTCGGTGTGGACGTGACCGGGCCGCGCATCGTGCTGGCGATCGATGGGCCGGTGCAGGTCATCTGCGACGGACAGTCGCAGCAGCTGGACCCCGGTGGAGCTGTTTTCGTCTCCGACGGCGAAGGCGAGCTGCAGATCAGCGGCGTCGGGACGGCCTACCTCGCGGCTCCCGGTCACTGAACAACCGCCCGACCTGCCCCGTTCTGACAGCTCTGCCCGCTCCAACGGCCCGCTGGGGCCGGTCACAAATCGGGTTTTACAACGTCCCAATCGACGGTCAACTCCCCGAGCCGCCAACGCTTGTACGAGCCGCGCACCGGCCACCCAGCATCGCGTAGGTCCTGGGCAACCTTGACGAACCGTTGCCGGGGACCGTATGCCGACAGAGGCGCCGCGCGTTCCCACGCCTGATCGAGGGCGGCCAGGAAGGTGTGGACGCGTTGGCCCGGCACGTTGTGGTGGATGAGCGCCTTGGGTAACCGTTCGGCGACGATCGAGGGCGTGCACAACCCCGTCAGCCGCAGCGAGATCGTCAGCGAGAGCGGTCCGCTCGCGTCGACGGCCACCCAGCTCGCGACGCGACCGATCTCATCGCAGGTGCCGTCCACGATCAACCCGTCGGGAGCCAGCCGCGACTGCATGCGCGACCACGCGTCGGCGACCTGCGACTCGTCGTACTGGCGCAGCACGTTGAATGCCCGGATCAGATGCACCGGCCCGGCGACGGGGATCTCGAAGCCACCGCGAACGAACTGCACCCCTGACCGGGCCAGGTGTTGTGCGGCGGCGACGCGCGCGGGTTCGATCTCCACCCCGACGACACGGACGTGCGAGTTGACGGCACAAAGTCTGGTGTGCAGCTCCAAGGTGGTGACCGGGTTGGCGCCGTAACCCAGATCCACAACCACTGGCGCGCGGATGCCGCGCAGCCGCCGGCCCTCTGGACCGGTCAGCCAGCGGTCGCCGCGGCGCAGCCGATTGGGATTCGTCGTGCCGCGGGTCACCAGCCCTACTGGTTTCATCGCCTGCATCGAGTGCAGGTTACCGACCGGGCCCGTGGGTGTCGTCCCGCGTGGCGCCCGGCGATCGTCGACTGAGCAGTGTCGCTGCCGCGTGCCACAGTTGTCCGTTATACCGGCGTGCCAGACTGAAGGGTGATGTCTTCACTCCATGAGGTCCCCTCCCCGGTGCGCCGGGTGGCGATGATCAGCGTGCACACGTCGCCACTGGAGCAGCCCGGTACGGGGGATGCGGGAGGGATGAACGTCTATGTCCTGGAAACCGCCAAGCGTCTCGGCGAGCGGGGCGTCGAGGTCGAGATCTTCACCCGTCGTACGAGCGCGGTGTCGGCCGAGGTGGTGCCTGTCGCACCCGGTGTCCTGGTGCGACACATAGACGCAGGCCCCTACGAGGGTCTTTCCAAGGATGACCTGCCGGGGCAGCTGTGCGCGTTCGCTGCCGGGGTGATGCGGCTGGTGGCGATCAGCCCGGAAGGCCACTACGACCTGGTGCATTCCCACTACTGGCTCTCCGGTCAGGTCGGCTGGTTGGCCGCCGAGAGGTGGAATGTGCCACTTGTGCACACCATGCACACCATGGCCAAGGTCAAGAACCGTTCGCTGGCCGCCGGCGACCGCCCGGAACCGTTGGGCCGCGAGATCGGCGAAGAGCAGGTCGTGCGTGCCGCGAGCCTGTTGGTGGCCAACACCGAGATCGAAGCGGCCGACCTGGTGCAGTTGTACGACGCCGAGCCGGCCAGGGTGCGGGTCGTGGAGCCAGGGGTGGACCTGTTGACCTTTTGTCCCGGTGATCGACAGACCGCCCGGACTGCATTGGATGTCCCGACCGAGGCCGAGCTGGTGCTCTTCGTCGGCCGAATCCAGCCGCTGAAGGGCCCCGACGTGCTGTTACGCGCCGTGGCCGAGATGGTGCGCGCCGATCCTGGTCGGCGCCAACAGCTGATGGTGGTGGTCCTCGGCGGGCCGAGCGGGTCGGGCCTGGCCAAGCCGAGGGCGCTGCAGACGTTGGCTCGCGAGCTGGGCATCTGTGATGTCGTGCAGTTCCTACCACCGGTGCCGCGTGCCGAGCTGGCTCGGTGGTTCCGCGCGAGTGACGCGGTCGCTGTGCCGTCGCGATCGGAGTCTTTCGGCCTGGTCGCTCTGGAAGCTCAGGCGTGCGGGGCAACGGTGGTCGCAGCCGACGTCGGCGGTCTGCCCAGGGCTGTCGGTGACGCGGGAGTTCTGGTGCCCGGGCACGAGCCGCAGGTGTGGGCCAGCGCGCTGAAAGCAGTCCTGGACGCTCCGGATGAGCGTTCGCAGCGCAGCGTCCGCGCAGCCGCGCATGCCGGCGCGCACGGCTGGGAAACCACCACCGGTGAACTGCTGGAGGTCTACGAGCAGGCCTGCCGCGACGCGAGACAGGACATCGACAGTGGCGCGCAACTGCTGCGACTTCCCCTGACCGATGCAGTGATCCCGTGATGGAGTCCGGGGCTCTGGTCCAGCGGACACACAGCGTGATCAGGGAATTCCTCGCCGACTCGCAACTGGAGTGGGAGGGCGGTGCTCGCGACGGCGAATACATCGTCACCCTGCCGGGCGAATGCAAGCTGCGGACCGTCACGTCCCTACTGGTGGGTGCGAAAGCGCTCACGACCACTGCCTTCGTGATCCGGCACCCCGACGAGAACACCGCGAACTTCTATGCCCACCTGTTGCGTCGCAATCTGAAGATGGCCTCGGTTGCCTACTCCATCGACGGAACCGGCGATGTGTATGTCGGCGGACGGGTGCCGCTGGCCGGCGTGGACGCCACCTACCTGGACGACGTCCTCGGCGCGGTGCTGGACGCCGCAGATACCCCGTTCAATGATCTGCTGGTCCTCGGTTTCCTGTCCTCGATGCAGCGCGAATGGGACTGGCGGGTCAAGCGGGGTGAGTCAACCCACAACCTCGAGGCGTTCACGCACCTGCTCGACACCTGAGCGTCTTCTAGGATGGCCGCCATGACCTACACCCTGGTGTTGCTGCGGCACGGCGAATCGGACTGGAACGCGAAAAACCTCTTCACCGGGTGGGTTGACGTACCCCTCACCGAGAAGGGTTGGGGTGAGGCGATCCACGGTGGTGAGCTCATCAAGGACGCCGGCCTGCTGCCGGACGTGGTGCACACCTCGCTACTGCGCCGCGCGATCATGACCGCGAACCTCGCACTGGACGCCGCGGACCGGCACTGGATCCCCGTGCACCGCTCCTGGCGGCTGAACGAACGGCACTACGGCGCGCTGCAGGGCAAGGACAAGAAAGCGACGCTCGAGGAGTTCGGGCAGGAGCAGTTCATGACGTGGCGCCGCTCCTTCGACGTGGCGCCGCCCGCGATCGAGCCCGATTCGCAGTTCAGTCAGGCCGGTGACCCGCGTTACGCCGATCTGGGTGCGGACGCGCCGCGCACCGAATGCCTCAAAGATGTCATCGCGCGCTTCCTGCCCTACTGGGAGTCCGACCTCAAACCGGACCTGGTCTCGGGCAAGACGGTGCTCGTGGCTGCGCACGGAAACAGCCTGCGCGCCATGGTCAAGCATCTGGACGGCATCAGTGACGACGACATCGTGGGCCTGAACATCCCTACCGGTATGCCGCTGGTCTACCGCCTCGATGATGACTTCAAGCCCCTGGTGGCCGGCGGGGAATACCTGGACCCGGAGACCGCGAAAGCTGCTGCTGAAGCAGTCGCCAACCAGGGCCGCTAGCTGCAGCATGTCCGATGTCAGGCGGGTGGGTAGTTACACGTTGGAGCGCATGATCGGGTCGGGCGCGACGGAGCAGGTATGGGAGGCGACCGACGGCACCGGTAAGCGCTGGGCCTTCAAGATGCTGCGGAGCGACCTCGCTGACGACGAAAACATCGTTCGGCGATTCATCGCAGAACGTCGGGTGCTGCTCGGCGTCCACGATCCCCATGTCGTCCAGATGCACGACCTCGTCGTGGAAGGTGGGCAGGTCGGGATCGTGATGGACCTGGTCGACGGCGGGAGTCTGCGCGAGCTGCTGGCGCGTACGCGGGTTCTCGCACCCGAAACGGTCGCTTCTCTGGGCGCGCACATCGCGTCGGGGCTCGCTGCTCTGCACACCGCAGGCATCGTGCACCGGGATATCAAACCTGAGAACGTCATGCTCGAGTACGTCTCGGATCGCATGGTTCCGCGCATCACGGATTTCGGCATCGCCTCGACCCTGGACACCGGCCCGAACGCCGCGGCGAATACCGCGCTCGTGGGCACCCCTGCGTACATCGCTCCGGAGCTCGGGCAGGGTCACCGCCCGACTGCCCAGAGCGATTTGTACGCGTTGGGCATTCTGCTCTACGA
>JALYUK010000249.1 GCA_030853805.1 Actinomycetota bacterium
ACACCGCGGTCACCGACGAGTTGCGCGCCGAAGGTCTGGCGCGCGATGTCATCCGCGCGGTGCAACAACGACGACGTGACGCCGGTCTGAACATCAGTGACCGCATCAGCCTGTCGCTCGCCGGCGATGACGAAGTGTGGCAGGCCGTCGTTGCCCATCAGAACCTGATCATGGGCGAGACCCTCGCGGTGCAGTTCGGCGCGGCCGGTGCCGGTCACGAGCTGCCCGGCGGCACCGTGGTGGATCTTGCCGACGGGAAACAGATAGCCATCGCGGTCGCCCTACCCAAGGGGATCAGAGGCGGCACGAAATGAGCGGGCCCGTCACGATTCGCCCAGCAACCGGCGATGATCTGCTCGCGGTCATCGAGGTTGGCCGCCGTACGTGGCCGCCGACCTACGGACCGATCGCGGGCGACGACTACGTCGCGATGGGGTTGGCCAAATGGTGGACCGCCGACGCGACCATCCCGGCTATCCGCTCCGGTCGGGCGACGGTCGCCGAGTGCGACGGCGGGGTCGTCGGCGTCTCCGTCGTCGGCGCGCAGGCCGATGAGATAGCACTCTGGAAGCTCTACGTACTGCCGGAATACCAGGGCCTCGGAGCTGGCTCAGCACTGCTGCGCGCGGCGATCGACCGCGCGACCGACGACGGATGGAAGACGATGGTCCTGTCCTATCTGGACGGCAACGCCGGCGCTGCCGGTTTCTACGAGCACTTCGGATTCACGATCTACGACCAGGAGCCCAGCGGGTCCGGTGTGCCGGACAGCGTCTGGGTACGTCGCACCCTCGAATCACCCGCGGGCCGGGCATGAGCAGCGGACGCCCGGACGCGGCGGCCCACGCAGCGGCAGCGGCGCTGCAGGTGCGTAAGCGACTGCGCGAGGTCGAGACGCAGATCCTCGCGCGTGCGCCGGAGAGTACGCCGGAACCCTCGCTGGAGCGGGTCGCCCAGATCATGGAACTGCTCGGTGAGCCGCAACGGACCTTCCCGGTCATCCACCTGACGGGCACCAACGGCAAGACCAGCACCACCCGATTCATCGAGCGGATCCTGCGCGAACTGGGCCTCTCGACGGGACGGTTCACCTCCCCGCACCTGCACGACATCCGTGAGCGGATCAGTCTGAACGGTCAGCCGATCGACCCCGAGCGCTTCATCGCGACGTACGACGACGTGCTGCCCTACGTCGAGCTGATCGATCAGCGATCGGCGCGCGAGGGCGGTCCGCGCACCACGTACTTCGAGCTGCTGGTGGTGATGGCGTACGCCGCATTCGCCGACGCCCCCGTCGATGTGGCGATCGTGGAGGTCGGCCTCGGTGGGCGGTGGGATGCGACGAATGTGGCCGACGGTCAGGTCGCAGTCATCACGCCCATCGATATCGACCATCAGCGGCTGCTGGGCACCACACTGGAAGCAATCACGCTGGAAAAACGCGACATCGTCAAGGCCGGCGCGATCGCGGTCATCGGGCGACAGGAGCCGGACGTGTCCGATCTGATCGGTGAGCGGGCCCAGCTGGTCGGCGCCACCGTGGTCAGCGAGGACGAGCAGTTCATGGTGATGACCCGCGACCAGGCGGTCGGCGGGCAGCAGGTTTCGATTCGAGGGCTCGCCGGGGACTACAACGACCTGTACCTGCCGCTGTTCGGGGAGCATCAGGCGCACAACGTCGCCACGTCCATCGCGGCGGTCGAGGCGTTCCTCGGCGGCGGTGAACAGCCGCTGGACATCGACCTACTGCGCGAGGCGCTGAGTAATCTGTCCTCGCCGGGGCGGCTGGAAGTCGTCCGTCGGTCGCCGACCGTCCTGGTCGACGCGGCCCACAACCCTGCCGGCGCGCGCGCGCTGGCTGCGGCGCTGGTGGATTCGTTCAACTTCGCGAAGCTGGTGGGTGTCGTCGCGATCCTGGCGGACAAGGACGCGGACGCCATCCTGCAGACCCTCGAGCCGGTCCTGGACCAGATCGTCATTACCCGTACCAATTCCCACCGGGCAACGGATCCGGAACAGCTGGGGGCGCTGGCCCGGGAGATATTCGGTGAGGACCGGGTCTTTGTCGTGCCGAGCCTGCCCGAAGCACTGGACCGCGCCGCGGAGCTCGCCGACGAGGGCGGGGTGGCCGGCGGGGTGCTGGCCACCGGATCCGTGGTGACCGCGGCCGAAGTACGCGCCCTGCTGGGAGCTACCGACGTATGAGCGACACGAAAAAGCGCACCGCGGCGTACGCGCCGGGTGGGGTGCTGTTGTACGGCGTCGGGGAGAAGATGACGCGTCGGCTGGCTGCGGTCGTGGTGGCCTTCCAGGTGATCGCGGTACTGCTCGGCGGTCTCGTGGCATGGGCGATCGCGAAGTCCCAGGACGGCGGCGGACGTTCGTCCTACCTGTGGTTTGGCGTGGTGCTCGCGGTGCTCTGCATCGTCGTCGCAGGCACGATGCGACGTCCGTGGGGTGTCGCGATCGGGTGGTTGGTGCAGATCACCACCCTGGCGGCGGCCTTCGTGGTGCCGCTGATGTTCTTCGTGGGGGTCTTCTTCCTCGCGCTGTGGATCACCGCGCTGGTACAGGGCGCCAAGATGGACCAGCTGACCGCCGACTACGTGGAGAAATCACCATGATCCTTTCCTGCCGCCCCATGCTGCGATGAGCTGGATCGAGGCGGTGGTTCTGGGCATCGTGCAGGGCATCACCGAGTTCCTGCCGGTCTCCTCTTCTGCGCACCAGTTGATCTTCGGGCGGCTGTTCTTCGGCAACGACGGCGGGGGAGCGGCGTTCACCGCGATCAACCAGCTCGGCACGGAGCTGGCGGTGGTCGTGTATTTCTGGAAGGACATCGTCCGGCTGGTCACCGCAGGGCTACTGGCATTGCGCCGCAGGCTGCCCTGGTCCGACCCTGACGCGCGCGAATTCCTGCTTGTCATCATCGGCACCATTCCGATCGGTGTGCTCGGACTGCTGTTCCGCCACCAGATCGAGGGGCCCGCTCGTAACCTGTGGATCACGGCCACCATGCTGCTGCTCTTTGCGCTCGTCATCGCCTACGCGGACAGCACTGCCCGCCAGACCAAAGAGGTCAGAGATCTCAGCACCCGCGACGGCATCTTCTTCGGGCTGTGGCAGGCGCTGGCGTTGATCCCCGGAGTGTCCCGCTCCGGCGCCACCTTGAGCGGCGGGATGCTGATGGGTTACAAACGCGAAGCCGCTGCGCGGTACTCCTTCCTGCTGGCAATACCTGCCGTATGGGCGTCCGGGCTGTTCGAGCTGGCCGGTGAGGTCAGCAAGCCGAACTCCGACGGTTGGGGCCATGTCGCCATCGCGACGGTGATCGCGTTCGTGGTCGGGTACGCCGTGATCGCGTGGCTGATGCGGTACCTGCAGACCAACACCCTGCGTCCGTTCGTCTTCTACCGCATCGGGCTCTCGGTGTTGTTGTTCGTGCTGCTCGGGGTTGGCGCACTGCAGGCGACCTGAGTTCGGCCACCTCCGCACCCGCTTGCTTCGGAGCTACTGCACTAGGGTTCGCGCTGTGACTGAGCAACTCGAACGCACCCTGGTAATCGTCAAACCCGATGGATTCGGTCGCGGGCTGACCGGGGAGGTGCTGCGCCGGATCGAGGCGAAGGGCTACCTGCTGGCCGACCTGCACATCACCACTCCCGATCGCGATCGGCTGGCCAGGCACTATGCCGAACATGAAGGCAAGCCGTTCTACCAGCCGCTGGTGGACTTCATGTCCTCCGGGCCTGCGACGTTCGTCGTCGTCGAGGGCAACCGGTGCATCGAGGGTTTCCGGGCCCTGGCCGGCGCGACGGACCCCACCGCGGCGTTGCCCGGCACCATCCGCGGCGACCTCGGCCGTGACTGGGGCAAGAAGGTGCAGGAGAACATCGTGCACGGTTCGGACTCACCGGAATCCGCCGAGCGCGAAATCGCCATCTGGTTCGAATAGTCCACCTGGTTCCAGTAACCCGACACTCGACCGGCGAGTCGTCGCCAGAATCCCGACTCTGGCGTTGGAACCCGACACTCGACCGGCGAGTCGGATCGGACCACGTTGCTTCAGGTAGATCTACGGACCGTCGAGTGCGTCGTCCAACCCGGTGATCGCCTGTTCGAGCAACGACGCAAGTTTTTGGCGCTGCGGCGGGTCGAGTCGGTCGAGCACGTCGGACTCCATCACATCGGAGTGGCGGATCACCTGCTGGAAGAGCTCCCAGCCCGCGGCCGTGAGAGTGATGAGGATTCGCGTGCGGTTCGCTGTGTCCGGTGTCCGGTCCACCAGTCCGCGCTCGCTCATCCGATCCAGCCGGTGGGTCATCGACGACGGCGCGACCGCTGTGCTGTGGGCGAGGGAGGACGGGGTGTTGAACGTGCCCTCGGGCGAGGTGGCCAGGATCGAGATGACCGCCCATTCCCCGGAGGAGAGGCCGACGTCGCTGAGCTGACGGGTGTACCACTGCGACAGACGGCGTGACATTCCGTGCACTGCAGTGATGACTCGTTGGACCTCCTCGTTACCGCCGGCTGCGACGTACGCCGCTACCTCGGCTTCGTAGCGGGTCCGCTCGCTGGGTCGATCGCTGCCCGTGGATCGGCTCATGGCGCTCAGTGTGTCACTGCCCGTGACCGCGCCCCGGAGCCACGGCGTGAGAATGCCGCGATTAGGGCCCCGCCGCGCCGCGCTGCTAATCTTTGGCTCAGCCGTAGATCGGCCGCGGACCAATAGCGCTCTGGTGGATATGCCCAGGAGCACCGCGCAGCGAGTCAACGAATTGGAGCCACTTCACAGCATGCCTCTCGAAACCGCCGTCAAGGCGACCATCATGTCCGAGTACGCCACTGGTGAAGGTGACACCGGTTCCCCCGAAGTGCAGGTCGCAATGCTGACCCAGCGCATCAAGGACCTCACCGAGCACTCGCGGCAGCACCCGCACGACCACCACAGCCGCCGCGGTCTGCTGCTGCTGGTCGGCAAGCGCAAGCGTCTGCTGCGCTACCTCGAAGACATCGACGTCGAGCGTTACCGCTCACTCATCAAGCGACTCGGTCTACGTCGCTGATCACAAATTTCACGCCCCAGGCGGTCACCGATAACGGTGACCGCCTGTCGGCGTGTCTGGGGGTATGCAGGCCTCGCCGGTTTCAGCGCACCAGCGCTCACCCGCGAGCCACGTCTACACACCCCTGAGCAAGGAAACGGCCGTGGGCAACGACGATCCGCGCAGCCGCTGAATTAAAGAGAAGAGGAGACCCAATGGAGGGTCCAGAGATCACTTTCGCCGAAGCCACGCTCGATAACGGCAGCTTCGGTACCCGCACGGTCCGGTTCGAAACCGGACGTCTCGCCAAGCAGGCCGGCGGCGCAGTGCTGTGCTACCTCGACGACGAGACCACCCTGCTGGCCACCACGGCCGCAGGCAAACAGCCGAAGGACCACTTCGACTTCTTCCCCCTGACGGTCGACGTCGAGGAGCGGATGTACGCCGCAGGCAAGATCCCCGGCAGTTTTTTCCGTCGCGAAGGTCGCCCTTCGACCGACGCCATCCTCACCTGCCGACTGATCGACCGGCCGCTGCGCCCGACCTTCAAGAAGGGTCTGCGCAACGAGGTCCAGGTCGTCATCACGGTGTTGGCGCTGAACCCCGACCACCAGTACGACGTGCTCGCCATCAACGGTGCGTCCGTCGCGACCCAGATCTCCGGGCTCCCCTTCTCCGGCCCGATCGGTGCGACCCGCGTGTCCCTGATCGACAACCAGTGGGTTGCCTTCCCGAACTTCTCCGATGCGCAGCGTTCGACCTTCGACATGGTCGTTGCCGGCCGCGTCGCCGGCGATGATGTCGCGATCATGATGGTCGAGGCCGAGTCCACCGAAGCCACCTGGGACCTGGTCAAGAACCAGGGCAAGACCGCTCCGACCGAAGAGGTCGTCGCGCAGGGTCTGGAAGCTGCCAAGAAGTTCATCAAGGTGCTGTGCGAGGCGCAGTCCGAGCTTGCCGGCCAGGCCGCCAAGCCGGTGCAGGACTTCCCGATCTTCCTGGACTACCAGGACGACGTCTACGAGGCCGTCGAGAAGGACGCCGCCGAGCAGGTCGCCGCCGCCTTCACCATCGCGGACAAGGTCGACCGCGAGGACAAGCTGGACGAGCTGAAGAGCGCGCTCAAGGCCGAACTGAGCGGTGCCGGCAAGCGTTTCGAGGGCCGGGAGAAGGAAGTTTCCGCGGCCTACCGCGCGTTGCAGAAGGCTCAGGTGCGTCACCGCATCGTTACCGACAAGGTGCGCATCGACGGTCGTGGGCTCGCGGACA
>JALYUK010000265.1 GCA_030853805.1 Actinomycetota bacterium
GCCCGGTCCTGGTACGCCCCCGGAGGTTCCGATCAGGTCGCTCCTGGTGGGCCGTTGGGGCAATGGCGGGTGACGGTCACCGACATGGGGCCCTCGACTCTGGTGGTGATCGACGAGGCAGGGATGGCCGACACCCTGTCCCTGGACACCGCCGTGCGGTTCGTGCTGGACCGTGGTGGCAGCGTCCGGCTGATCGGTGACGACCAACAACTGGCCGCAATAGGCGCCGGCGGTGTCCTGCGCGACATTCAGGCCACCCACGGCGCCGCCCGGCTCACCGAACTGGTTCGGTTCGCTGACCCCGCCGAAGGGGCCGCCTCTCTCGCGTTGCGCGAAGGCCGGCCGGAGGCGCTCGGGTTCTACCTGGACCGTGGGCGGGTCCACGTCGGTGACCTGGCCACGATGACCGACGACGTTTTCAACGCATGGCAAGCCGACCGCGGCAAGGGCCTGGACTCGATCATGCTGGCCCCCACCCGGGAGCTGGTCAGCGACCTGAATCAACGCGCCCGCGCGTCCCGCCTCGGAGGCGACTCCCCGTCCGATGCGGCCGCACCAACGGTGATGTTGGCCGATGGCAACCTCGCCAGCGTCGGAGAACTGGTCATTACCCGCTCCAACGACCGCCGCCTGCGAACGACAGCAGCGGACTGGGTCAAGAACGGAGACCGCTGGAGGGTGCTGGGCATCCACGACGGGGCGCTGCGGGTACAACACGCACACAACGGGCGATTGATCACGCTGCCCGCCCAGTACGTGCGGGACTGCACCGAGTTGGGCTACGCGACCACCGTGCACGCCGCCCAAGGGGTATCGGTCGACACGATGCACGGCCTGGCCACCGGTCACGAATCACGCCAGCAGCTGTACACGATGCTCACCCGCGGCCAGCACGCCAACCACCTCTACCTGCAAGTCGTGGGAGACGGGGACCCGCACAGCGTCATCCGCCCGGAAATGACCAGCCCGTCCACCCCGACCGATCTGCTGGAACGGATCCTGGCCCGCGACGACGCGCCCCGCTCAGCGACCACCATGCTGGCCGACCAAAGTGACCCGGCCACCCTGCTGGCCCACGCAGCACAGCGCTACGTCGACGCCCTCTACTTCGCGGCCGAGGACCAGCTCGGCACGGACAAGGTGCAGGCGTTGGACGCCAACGTGGACCGCGTCGTACCAGGAGTTACGGAGCAGCCCGCCTGGCCAGCATTAGGCGCGCACCTGATCCTGGCCGGTGCCCACGGCGGCGACCCCATCGCTCAAATGCACGCAGCCGCGCAGGCGCGTGATCTGAGCACCGCGGCCGATACCGCCGCAGTGCTGGACTGGCGCCTGGATGACAGCGGCCTGCGCGGGGGCCACCCAGGCCCGCTGCCATGGGTTCCTGGTGTGCCGGATTCACTGGCCGGGCACGAGACATGGGGTCCGTACCTTGCCCACCGCGCAGCACTCGTGTCCGACCTGGCGACCACGGTGCGGGACGCGGCCATCGGCGCCGACACCCCCTCGTGGGCCGCCCGTGGCGGCGGCGGCCGACCCGCCGACGCGGTGCTCGGCGACATTGCTGTGTGGCGGGCAGCGACCCTCGTTGAGCAGGACGACCAGCGCCCTACCGGGCGCACTCACCTGCAGAAAGCGGCCGCGCTGTGGCAACGCGACCTGGTCACTCGCGTCGCTGGTGAACACGCGCCTGCTCTGCAGGAGTGGGGTGACCAGATCGCCAACTGCTCACCCGCCTCCGGCCGTGACCCGTTCGCCCCGATCCTGGCCGAGCGACTCGCCGCGATAGCCCGCTGCGGCATCGACACCCCCAGCATCCTGCGGCGAGCTGCAGCGACGGGAGTACTCCCAGATGAGCATGCATCCGCCGCACTGTGGTGGCGCATCACCGCCCACCTATCCCCCGCCGTCGCCAAACAGATCGACACCGACCAACACCTGACCACCCCCTGGGAGCCACGGCTACCGCAGCTGCTCGGGCACGACCGTGCCGCCCACATTCAGGACAGCCCCTGGTGGCCAACCCTGGTCACCACCATCGACCGCGCCATCGCACGCGGCTGGTCCGTGCAGAACCTGCTGTCTAAGGAATCGGTTCCCTTCACTGAACCTGATGACGACCCCTGCCAATCGCTGGTGTGGCGGATATCGGTCCTGATGGACCCCATCCCGGACGAATACCGCGACGCCTACTCCGAGCACGACGAGGACCTGTGGGACCACGTCCCACTCCCCGACGACGCGGCGCAGATGTACCCAGATACACCAAGCGCCCACAACGACACATGCCGGACCGTTGACGGACACCCCAAACCCATCACCAGCGACCAAGGCCGCAACGATGACGACCTCGACCGTCTCCTGACCATCGCCGGGCTGCGGCGAGATGCGCTGGGACCGTTGGAAATCTCCGACGCCCAGCTGAACCGCGCGACCGAGCGCGCAATGCACTTCGCTAACAGCCCGGTCACCGACGACCGGATCGACCAGATCAACACCCTCACCCTCAACTACTACCGCCAACAGCTGCCCGGGTCATGGGCCGCACAGCACCTGACCGACCGGTTCGGCACGGACCTCAGACGTGATGACCGGTTCCAGCCCGGTTTCGCACCACCCGGGTGGGACCGGCTGATTCATCACCTGCGCGGTATGGGCGTGGGTGATGAGGAAATGATTGCCGCCGGGGTCGCGAAACGGAACGAGTCAACCGGCCATCTGCGTGATCACTTCGTCAACCGGCTGGTGCTGCCGATCATCCACCGCCGCTACGGGTGGGAGAACTTCGAAACCCTCCCCTTCGGTGGGGGCGACGTCGTCCTCGGCTTCGTCGGGCGACGCCACCCCGACCTGACCGACCAGGACAGGAAGGGACCGAAGTACCTGAACAGTCCGGCGACCTCGTTGTTCAGCAAAGGCGCTCAGCTCTACGTGCCCGGTACCGATCTGTACGGGCACGGCGCGCGACCGGTGCTCGTAGAGGGGCCGATGGACGCGATCGCGGTCACCCTCGCCACCGTCGGCACCCACGTCGGTGTCGCACCGCTAGGCACGTCCCTGACCGAAGAACAAGCCCAACAACTCGCCGCCATACGCGATCGTTTCGGCGCCGGCACCGCCTCGGACCTGGACTCCTCACCGGTCGGCTTCGACC
>JALYUK010000268.1 GCA_030853805.1 Actinomycetota bacterium
GCGGCGACCTCGGCCTTGGCCAGCGCAACTTCCTGCTGGACCAAGGTTTTCAGGTCCCGGGTTACCTCGGACACGAAATCTTTAACGGCTGTTTTTTCCTCCCGCGTGGGGGGCATCTGCCCACCCACACCGGTCACCTCATCACGCAGGTCAGCCACTTGTTCACGCATCTGACCCATGGCATCACTCACGCCCGACTCCCCCACCGGTACCGGCATGGGTGCCGTGCTGTTGCGAGGATGAAACGTTCTGCACCCGCAACCTGGGCTTGTCCGAATTGTCGGTGTCTGAATCGTTGGTGTGGGTGGCGACCACGCCGCGTGTCAACCGACCCGCAACCACCCCAGCCAGCCCCGCCGCCAGGAGGAACATGCCGGGGCGTTGCCGGCCCACCCGTCGCACCTGCTCCAGGATCTGATCCTGATCGCGGGCCTCCAACCAGTCCGCAGCCCCGCGGACCCGGTCCCGGGCCGTGGCCGCCGCCTCGATCGCGGTGCCTTCCTGGTCCACGTCATCGGTCATCGCAGCCAACTGGTCTTCCAGGTCCCGCAACGAGGCCACCACTGAGGTGCGTCCGGTCTCTACCTGCTCGCGGACCTCAGCGCGGGTCTTGGACAGCAGGTCACTGGCCTGCTTCTTGGCCTCACCAGCAACCTGCCCGACGGCCTGCTGCCCTGTCTTCGCGACATCAGCCGCGGCCTGCTGCCCGTGCCCGGCCACGTCCGCTGCGGCATCCTTAGCCTGAGCCGCGGTCTGCTGAGCCTGCTGGGCCGTGGACTGGTCTGTGTCGCCACCGGCGGGGCGTTCCGCCCGGCGTGGGATCCCACTGTTACCTGGATGACTCATCTGTTTCCTCCATGGCGCTACGAGCACCGTGTTGTGGGGTTTGGGGCCATTCTCACTGGGGCCGTGTACACCGTAGAACATTTCGCATACGCTGTATATAAGCATGCGTGACGTACTTGGACCAAGTGGGGTTAATCCTTGAGTGATCTTGCACGGCCGGGTGTTCATCAACCAGCGATCCTGAGTGGGTGCCTCACACGCAGACGACAGGATTCAGACAGGTGGGTAATGAAGAAACTGGATGACAAGCCCGCTAGCGGCGCACGGCGCAGACTGACCGTTGAACGTATTGTGTCTCAGACTTTGGCGTTGATCGATGAGCAGGGCATCGCTGTCGCCTCGATGCGTACGGTGGCACGGCGTGTGGGTGTGCAGGTGATGACCTTGTACCGGTACGTGGATAACCGTGAAGACCTGTTCGACGGTGTCGTAGACCACATCGTGAACGAACTGGATAACGACCCGGACATTGACATGGGCATGGACGATGGGGACTGGGTGGCCTACCTGTCCTCCCTCGCGTGGGGGGTGCGCCGGTACGCCCGGGCCCACCCGCACGCGTTTCCCCTGGTCACGACCCGGCCCCCCGAGGCGCCCTGGGTCAACCCTCCATTGCGGTCGTTGCGGTGGATCGAAACGATGCTGGCCAACCTGGGCCGGGCCGGGTTCAACGATGACCAGGTGCTGTTCACTTACCGGTCGTTCAACAGTTTCCTGCTGGGATATCTGCTACTGGAAACCAGCGCGATGGCTATCGATGACCCCAAACCCGGGGACGGGTCCTTCCAAAGTGGCGACGACACCGGTCAGCATGACCCGGTGGACCCGACCGACCCGATCCCCGGGTCGATCAGCCCGACCCGCACCACCCAAGACCGCGAAGAGATCGCTGACACAGACACCTCCCAGAACCTGCCCGGTATCGACCCGGAGCAGTACCCGGTGATCTACCGGCTACGCGAGGGGTTAACCGAAGACCGGTTCGAGGAAGAATTTGCCGCCGGTCTGCAGTCCTTGATCAATCGCGTTCAGGAACGGCTCAATCGCGTTCAGGAACGACTCGCCCACAAGAACTAAAACACCGCGCACGGATGCCCTGGCCCCCACCACACCGGGGAGTCCAGGGCATCGATCGTGTGCACCGAGAATGTCGGCGCGAGGTGTCGGCGCGAGGTGTGCTCAGTCCACCCGGACTGAGTTGCTGGAGGGGCGGGCGCGGCGCGCGGAGCGGGCTTGGGTTAACAGGACCCGCGCGGTGACGCCCTGGTCGGGAAACGCCGACGCCAGTTGTTCGCGCAGTCCCCCGATGGCTTCGGTGACGCTGGGCCCGTCAGCGTATTCATCCAGTTGGGCGGTCAGTACCACCGTGGTGGCCCGGTTCAGTTGGGTCGCGGTGCCTTTGACTGAGGCGAAGGGACCTGCCTGTTCCAAGGACCGTGCCATGGCATCGGCCAGTGAGGAGGTGTCCAGGGTGATGGTGCCGTGCTGGGTGCTCTGGGCCATTTTGACCGAGCTGGCGGTGTCGCGCTGGGCGTGTGCCAGTAGCCACCACAGTCCGAGCAGCCCCAGGATGATCGTTACGAGGGCGAAGACCCATGGCCACCACCCGCTACCGGCCCAGGAGGGTAGCGACCCCAGCGATACCGCGTGGGGGTAGCCATGTAGCACCAGGTGGTAGCGCCAATCAATGAGCACCAGACCTAACACGATGAGCAGGACTGCTACGACGATCGTGGCGAATCGGTCCGTTTTGAATGGTGCGCGGGTCATGCCCCTACCTCCCGGGTGTGCACCTTGATGGGCCGGTCACTGAGCGCGCCGATGCGTTCACTAACCAGCGTTTGGACCGTGTCGACTACTTGGCCCCGGTCGGCGCCGGGAATGGTTCCCACACTGACCCGAACCCTCCTGGTCGACATCTTCGGGTGGGCGCTGAGCACACCAGGGGCATCCTCGGCAGCGTTCTTCACCATCTTTGTTAATGCGCTTGGCGCGATCCACACGTCGATGGAGTCATCCTCGTCGGGGACGTGCTGGTGATTACTGCGCCGCGGCCGCAACGACACGAACAGCAGGAACAGCCCGATCAGCAGGGCGAGCACTGCCAACGGGATGACCCAGTCCGCGCGGGTGGCACCGTTGGTGCCATCGATGACTGTACGTGACCACGATGTGCCGCTGGCCCATTTCTGGGTCACGGCCAGGTCGTGCACACCGACCACGGCCAACGCGATGAAGAGCAGCGCGATGATGACCGCGGTGAACGCGGCGACCGGGGCAGCTTTGGGGGGATTCTGGGCGCTCATGCGACCCTCCGGGTGGTGTCGTTGGCCTGGTCGGCGGCTACCACGTGGACGGTTACGTCCACCCGGCGTACGTCGGTACCGGATAGGCGGGTGGTGTGTTCGCGTACCTGGTCCCGGGCCCGGGCGGCGACCTCCTCCAGAGCGGTCGGCCACACGACCGCGATCTGAAGGCGGATCCAGGTGCTTGCACCGCGCACGTCGATATCAGCGGAGGGGTATCCCTTACCCAGCAGCTTTCCCAGACCTGCGCTGTGCGCGACAGTGCCGGGCACCTGGGAAGCGGCCCGCTCCACGATGTGTTGGATCGCGACGGTCCGCACGTCCAGGGTGCCCCGCTGCGCCGGATCCTGCTGGTGCTTTGGTTGACTTTCTGCTTCGGCGCCTGCAACGGCCGCCTTACTCACGCCGGCCGCGCTTGAGCTGGGCAGGGTCTAGGTCCCCGTCCAGGTAGGCGCCCACCGCGAATCCGATGACACCAAAAACTAGGGCGAGCAGGAACCCAGAAAAACCATCGATGGCGATCGCGATCGCCATCAAAAGCCCAGCGAGCAATCCCAGAACAGAATGTTTCATGCGCGTAGATCTCCTTACAGAATTCGGGTGGTGCAGAAAGGTCAATGGCAGCGACCAGGGTCACAGCTGGGCGTATCGGCGGGCACCGGGCCACCCACGGGGCAGCACGCCCCGCACGCAGGCCACCGCCTGCCGGGCCGTCACCCGCAGAGTGGACCGGACCCGGTGGCGGGCCACCACCTGCACCACGCCGCGGGTCGTGTAGGGCCCGCTGGTGGGTACCCCGGCGTGCTGCCGGTCACGGTATTCACCGTCCAGAGCAGCCATAGCCGCCACATACTGCTGCGGGTCACCGCCCAGGTCCGGGTGCAACCGGCGAGCCACCGCACGCTGCGCGGCCACATACCCATCGCGCTGACCCGGGCTGATATTCACGGCTGCGTCGCTGCTGGAATCGCGTCCTGCATAGCGACGTCCTCAATCGTGACGTCCACGCGGCCCGGGGCAAGAGCCTGGACCGCGACACGCACCGCTTCGGCGGTGGCGGACACCGGGAAGCCCCAGGCCAGCACCACGTGCACGTCATACCCGCCATCAATGGCACGGATACCGCTAACCCGCCGGCCCGGCAGGTAGGTCGCGACCTGACCGGCACCCCCAGCGTGCAGATCGTGCACACCCGCAGTGGCAAGTACTACCGCCGCGATCTGATCAACCAGCTG
>JALYUK010000289.1 GCA_030853805.1 Actinomycetota bacterium
GCCGTTGCGCCAGCACGGTCTGGATCACCAGGGCCTCGTCGTACCGCAGCCGCCGCCGGCCTCGGCCCGCTTCACCGAGGGTGCGCGGAAGATGGATGGCGCGGTAGGCCGCGACCTGGCCCGCCAGCTCATGCCGCACCCGAATCTCCGCAGGCACCGGGTCCGCAGTGTCGTCGAGCTGGTCCAGCACCAACCGGTAGGAGCGGGTCAGCTGCATATCGGTGACCCCCTTAATCGCCCGGTACAGCGGCACCAGGCCACCGTCGTAGATCGACGCCTCACCTCCGGGGTCGAGCAGCGAGTAGTCGGGGTGGGTCAGCTGCACGCTGGCCCCGTACCGTCCGAGCTGACCGCGGAACACGCCCCGTACCCCGGGCTGCAACCGCGCCTCATGCCCGTACTTGCTGAAGAAGACCAGCTCGGCATGAGCACCGTCGGCGTCCTCGATACGCACCTGAAGCATCTCGCCGCGACGCTGGCGCATCCGGCGGGTCGTGGAGCTGACCACCGTCGCGATGAGGACGGCCTGATCGCCCATCTCGAATTCGCCGAGGTGCCCGGAGGTCGTCGCATCGATGTATCGGCGCGGCAGGAAGTCCAGGAAGTCACCGACGGTGCGGATCTGACGTTCGGTGGCGAGTTTCTTCGCGGCGGCGCCCAGGACGTCGACCAGTTTCGTGGAGCGTTCGATACCGCTGATGGCGACCACGGCTCTACTCGCACCCCAGGTCCAGCACGACGCCCGGCCGGCGACCGGGATAGGACGTCACATCGACCTGCGGATGGCAGTCGTGCAGGTATTCACCCAACGCCTCCAGAAGGCTCTCGGGGGCCTGCGCCCCGGCGATCAACGTCACGAGTTCGATGTCGCTGGTAATGGCGGCATCCAGCACCTCACGACAACGCTGAGTCAAGCGCCCCTGGTCGTCGGAGTCGCTCGACACCACCTGTGTGCCGACCTCAGCAGCCGCCTCGTCGCAGTTCGCACACAGCGCAACGATGTCAGCGCAGTCGCCCTCACCGAGAACAGACAGCACTGCCAGTGCGGCGATCAGCTGCCCCGGGTGCCGACTGCTGACGAGCCTGCTGCCCGGACGGTCCGCCATCGCGGCGCTCGCCAGGGCGTACAGCTCGGGGGTGTCGACGAGGAGGAGGCAGTCCCCGGCTCCCTCGAGTGCGTCATGCAGAGCGACCTCATCAGGCGCGAGAAGAACTGAGGCGCAGGGGTCGGCCTCGCGCACCAGATCGACCAGTCCGGGCGAGGCCAGCGCGACAACCACCGGGGACCCGGTGCTCGTCGCGGGGACGACGACCGGCTTGCCGAGGTGTTCTGCGAACCGGGTGATCTGGAATCGTTCGGGCGCCCCGGCCGCCACGGCGGCGTTGACACCGGCGGCCAGGTCGTCGAGGTGGACGTGCACGCTGCACAGATCCGCCTCACCCGCCATCACCAGGCTGTCGCCCAGCTGCGACAACACGTCGGCGAGATGCTCCAGTCGCGCCGCATCGCCGTCTCGCAGCACGAACATCAACTCGTATGCGAGGCCGTGGCCGAGGCCGGACGACTGAGCACCCTCGCCGACCGGGCACACGCGCCCGGGTGGGGTGAGCCAGTCGGGGACCTGCGCGCTCAGCACTGTCCCCGGCTCGCGGTGGACCACATGCTGCAGCGCGCGCAGCACGAGCCAGTAGCCGACCGCACCCGCATCGACGACCCCCGCCTCACGCAGCACCGGCAGCTGCTCACGGGTACGGGCGACAGCGTCCTGCGCCGATTGGACCACCAGGTCCACCATGTCGACCAACGATTCGCCGCGAGCGTGCGCCGCCGCCTGCGCTGCTGCATCTGCGACCGACAACATCGTGCCTTCGACAGGGGCCCGAACGCCGTCCCGGGCTCGACGGGCGGCCTCCGCCAGCACATCGGCCACATCGACAGCACGCAGCGGCGAACCACCCAGAGCAGTGACCACATCTGCCAACCCCCGCACGAGTTGGCTGAGGATGACACCGGAGTTACCGCGCGCCGCAAGCAGGGTGGACCGCGCAAGTACTTCGACCGAGCTGAGCAGATCGCGGGGCGCCTCCGCGGCAAGACCGTCCACGGCGAGCTCCATCGTGATGCTCATATTGGTGCCCGTGTCACGATCGGGCACCGGGAAGACATTGAGCGCATTGATGGCGTCAGCATGCATCGACATCGCCGCACGCGTGGTGATCACCCAGCGTCGCAACGCCAAGACATCGAGCTGTTCCAGCGACATACGAGGTGTTTTCCTTCGGCAGCATCGGCGGGCACAGGCTGCACGCAGGCTAGCAATTTGGGATGTGCCGCGCCGCTCAGATACGATCTGGCTGTTCGCGGACCTCTACGGTCCTGCCTGCACCTCGTGCAGAGCCTGACCTGCGTTCGCATAGTGATACTTCATCTTCGAGACACCAGTAGGAGACACCGTGGCTGCCACGTGCGACGTCTGCGGCAAGCGACCCGGCTTTGGCCACAGCATTTCCCACTCCCACCGCCGTACCAAGCGTCGTTGGAATCCCAACATCCAGCGGGTGCGCACCATGGGTGGCGAGTCGGGCAAGACCCCGATGCGCAAGAACGTCTGCACCTCCTGCCTCAAGGCCGGCAAGGTCGTCCGCTGACGCAGCGCCATCATCAGAAAAGCCGGTCCTTCGGGACCGGCTTTTCTGTTGTTTACAACTCCTCGAACCCGCTCAGGCTGAGAAGTGGTCCCAGCCACCCGGCTGCACCGGGGTGCCGTCCACGCTCACGCCCGCGCCAGGCTCCACAACACCGATCCTCCGCCACGCCGAAGGTATCGCGGCTCTGGGCGGGAACGTGGCCAGCAGCGTGTGCTCCTCGCCGCCGTTGAGCACACAATCCAGGGCTGCGTCGCCGACCTGAACACGCAGGGCATCGACGTCTGCCTGCAGCGCAGGTATTTGTAGATCCAGTCGCACCCCGCTGGAGGTGGCGATTCGACCGGCGTCGCGCAGCAGCCCGTCACTGATGTCGATCATGCTGGTTGCACCGGCAGCCGCGGCGGCAGGTCCTTGCGAATAGTCGACCTGTGGGCACAAATGGAAACGGACAAATTCTGAATCACGTGCAGCGGAGTCGCGCTGCAGCAGCAGTAGGCCGGCACCTGACCGCCCGAGCCCGTCGCTGACCGCCACCACATCCCCGACCTGCGCCCCGCTACGCAGTACCGGCGGACCGGTGAGCTCGCCCATTGCGGTGATCGAAACCATCCGCACCCCAGCAGGAGCCGAGGACAGGTCCCCGCCGAGCACTGCAACATCATGGTCGGCGCAGGCAGCCGCTATCGACGCGGACAATTCGCGTGCCCACCGGACCGGTGTTGCCGCGTCGGCGACGAGAGTCACGACGATCCCGGTACCCACTCCCCCCATTGCGGCAATGTCGGCAAGATTCTGAGCCACACACTTCGCGCCGACATCGGCGGCGCTGGACCATTCGTCGAGCCAGTCCCGGCCGACCACCATCGCGTCGGTCGTGACCAGCGTTGCTCCGGTGCGCACGGCCAGCAGGGCGGTGTCGTCACCCGGTCCGAGCAACTGGTGGCTCGCGGGAACCTCGGGCGGCGAGAGAATGTGGTGCAGTATCGCCGCCTCATCCAAATCGGCCAGCGTCGCGTCGGCGTGAACAGCGTGTCCCTCTCGCACCGTCATGATGCCTGCACGGTAGCGTCTGCCCCGGACCGGCACAGCCGCCGGTCTCGCCCTCGCCGGGCGCGGACCATCCGACGGAGGCACCCATGGTTCAGGCATACATTCTCATTCAGGCAGATGTGGGCAAGGCACGCACAGTCGCTGCTGCGTGCGCGCAGCTGCCCGGTGTGCACGCCGCCGAAGACGTCACCGGGCCCTACGACGTCATCGTCCGGGCCGAGGCCGCAACCGTCGATGAGCTCGGCAAACTGGTCATCTCCAAGATCCAGAGCGTCGGCGGTATCACCCGCACCGTGACCTGCACCGTGGTCGCCTGATTCCTGCCCCCCTGACCACCCGAGGTCGCGCTGCGCTACTCATGGCATCCGGCGCGCTGTTGCTGTCGGGCTGTGGCGGCTCGGACATGGTCAAGGCCGATGCGGCTCCGTCCGCCGGATCATCCGGTTGTGCTCGGGCAGCATCGAAGTGGCCCGCGACAGTGGCCCAGCAGAAGGTCCGACCGACCACGGCAGAATCAGACACTGTGCGCGCGTGGGGCGACCCGGCGATCATTGCCCGCTGCGGCGTTACCAGCCCCGGCCCCACGACCGAGGACTGCGTCAACGTGAACGGCGTCGACTGGGTCGGCAGCACGCTGTCCGACGGCTATCGCTTCGTGACCTATGGGCGCTCACCGGCCATCGAAGTCCTGATTCCGAAGAAGTACCAGACATGGCCCGTCGCCGCGTTCTCAGCTGCAGCCCAGGCCATCCCGCAGGGCCCCCGCCACTGCACCTAGAACGTTCGGATGTGCTGCCTTTCCCTTGATGCGGTCGGCAGCGGGGCTGTTGTCTGCAGCAGGTCGCTCAGCGCAACCCGGTGCGTCGCTCCAGGGCGAGCTCGATCAGCTCGGTGATCAGGCTGGGATAGTCCACCCCGGCTGCCGCCCACACGGCCGGAAACATCGACTGCGGGGTGAATCCCGGCAGGGTGTTGATCTCGTTCAGCACGATGGCACCGTCCGGGCAGTACCACCAGTCCACGCGCGCCAGGCCTTCACATCCGGCAGCCTCGAACGCCTGGACCGAGAGTTCGCGAATCTGGTCTGCGACGGCGTCGGGTAGCTGCGCCGGGCAGCTGAGCCGCGCAGCATCGTCCAGATACTTGGCTTCGAAGTCGTAGAACGTATGCCGACCGGCGGCGACCTCGATCTCACCGATCAGGGATGCGCGTGGCGGCTGCGCGCCCCTGCCCTCGAGCACCCCGCATTCCACCTCCCGGCCCTGCACGGCGGCTTCGACGAGCACCTTCGGGTCGTGCACGCGCGCAGCCTCGATGGCGGCGCGTAGCTCCTCGGGCGCCTCCACCCGGGTCACCCCCATGCTGGAGCCCGCCCGCGCAGGTTTGACGAAGACGGGCCACCCGAGCGAACTGGCAGCATCCAGACACAGCAACGCATCGCGTCGCCATTCCTTGTCGGTGATCACGGTGTAGGCACCGACGGGCAACCCCCGACCAGCGAAGATCACCTTCGCCAGGCCCTTGTCCATCATTACTGCGGACGCCGACACCCCGCAGCCCACGTACCGCACGTCGGCCAGCTCCAGCAGGCCCTGCAGGGTGCCGTCCTCCCCGAACGGACCGTGCAGCAGCGGAAATACGACGTCGACCTGCGCCAGCTCCCTGGGCGGCTCTCCCGGTTCCAGAACAACGAGGGACCGTGAGCCCGGGTCGGTCGGCAGGGCAACAGCCTGCTCTCCCGACACCTGCGGCGTATGACCGGCCGACAACTTCAACGGCTCCGGATCATCGGGCATCAGCACCCAGCGACCGTCTTTGCGGATACCGATCGGCACAACGTCGAAACGATCGCGGTCGATGCTGGCCAACACGCTCGCAGCGGTCGCGCACGACACCTCGTGCTCCGAGGATCGCCCGCCGAACACCAGCGCGACCACCGGTTTGCCCGATGCCGGGCGTTCCTCACGTGTTGTGTTCATCGAGGTCACCGTAACGGTCCACCCCCCGGAATCGACGCGCCACGCGGTCGGTGCCACCCTGTCTGCGTGCCCATTGATCCCGGACAGCTGTCGCCCGCCACCCGCCTTGTCGGGCTCGGTCGCCCACCGCGTCGGCCCGGGGCATCGGTCAACCCCGCGCTGGAGCTGACCTCCACGTATGTCGCGGGCGGCGACGTGGTCTACGCCCGCACCGGGAACCCGACCTGGTCGGCCTTCGAGGAAGTCCTCGGATCTCTGGAGGGAGGTCAGGCGCTCGCCTTCGCCAGCGGAATGGCGGCCGTGTCCGCAAGCATGTCCCTCGTGCCGCACGGCAGCATCGTGGTCGCCCCGATCCACTCCTACAACGGCACCGGGTCACTGCTGGACGAGGCCGCAGAGCAGGGCCGGTTCGAGGTGCGCCGGGTCGACGTATGCGCCACCGACGAGATACTGGCGGCAATGCGCGGAGCGCACCTCGTGTGGCTGGAGTCCCCCACCAACCCGATGCTCGAGGTCGCCGACCTACCGACGCTGCTGGCTGCGGCGCGTGACGCAGGCGCCATCAGCGTCGTTGACAACACGTTCGCGACTCCCCTGCTGCAGCAACCGATTGCAATGGGCGCGGACGTCGTCGTGCATTCGGCGACCAAATTCATCGCCGGGCACTCCGATGTGCTGCTCGGCGTCGCGGTCACCGACCGCGCAGATCTACACGGACACCTGTTGCGCCACCGCATCCTGCACGGCGCCATTCCCGGCCCGTTCGAAACATGGCTGGCCCTACGCGGCATCCGCACCCTGCAGGTGCGCCTGGACCGCTCCTGCGCTGGTGCGGCCGAGCTGGCATCCCGCCTGGTCGACCACCCGGCTGTATCGCGGGTTCGTTACCCGGGATTCGGCGGCATCGTCAGTATCGAGGTAACCGGTGGCCCCGCACACGCGACCCGCGTCGAGGAGTCGGTGCAGGTCTGGCTACCCGCGACGAGCCTCGGCGGTGTGGAGTCGCTCATCGAACGACGCCGACGCATCCCGACCGAGCCGACCACCGTGCCGCAGGAGCTGTTACGCCTGTCGGTCGGTATGGAGGACGTGAGCGACCTCTGGAGGGACCTGGACGCGGCCCTGCGCTCCTAGCTTCTACGGCAATGTGGGCTGATTCTCAGGCCTTCTCGTCCTTGCGGGAGCGGGACATCAGGCTGGCCACGACCTCGCTCGGCGCACGCCCTTCGTGCACGACAGCGGCTACGTTCTCCACGATCGGCACATCCACGTCGACCGAGCGCGCCAGTTCCAGGATCGAGCGGCAGGACTTCACGCCCTCAGCGGTCTGCTTCGACTCGGCGATGACCTCCGCCAGGCTCCTGCCGAGGCCAAGCTGGAACCCAAAGGTGCGATTGCGCGACTTGGGCGAGGTGCAGGTCGCTACCAGGTCGCCTACCCCGGCGAGGCCGAGGAAGGTCGCCGGATCTGCAGTCAACGCGCTGCCGAGCCGGGCACTCTCCGCGAGACCGCGAGTCAGCAGGCTGGCCATGGTGTTCTCCCCCATCCCCATACCGCTGGCCATGCCGACCGCCAACGCAACGACGTTCTTCGTGGCGCCGGCGATCTCGGTGCCGATGACGTCTTTGCCGAGGTAGGGGCGGAAATAGCGTGTCGCGCAGGCCTCCGCGACGCGCGCGCGCATCCGGGCGCTGGAGGACGCCACCAGGGCAGCAGCCGGTTGGCGCTCGGCGATCTCCAGCGCGAGGTTGGGACCTGAAACCACCACCACCCGTTCCGGCTCTACCCCACCGGCATCGACGATTACCTCGCTCATCCGAGCCATCGTGCCCAGTTCAATGCCTTTCATCAACGACACCACCGCAGCGTCCGACGGGATCGCGGACCGCCATTGGGCGAGATTGTCGCGCAGACTCTGGGCAGGCACCGCGATCGCGACGATGTCGGCGCCTGCCATCGCTTCGGCAGCATCGGCGGTCACCGAGATCGAATTCGGCAGCAGCAGATGTGGCAGGTAGGCGGAGTTCGTTCGCGTGGCGATGATGTCCGCCACCACCTCGGGGCGACGCGCCCACATCGTGACCTCGTTGCCCGCGTCGGCGAGCACTGAGGCGAATGCCGTACCCCAACTACCGCTTCCCAGTACTGCGACCCGACTCATGAGTGACCACCTTTTCCGACGTCGCTACCGCGAGGATCGTAACGTTCTGCGGAAAACACCCACCTGTAACTACGCAGCCGCTGACGGCAGGGGTACGCCGCCTGACGAAGTCTGACACGATTCGGCCGTGACATCGGTGGGAAATTCAACATGGCGGGTCATCGTGCCGGTCAAAGAACGCGATCACGCGAAGACCCGGCTGAGGCCTCCGACCGGCATCGACCGTTCTCAACTCGCGATGGCGTTCGCGCTGGACACCCTGAGCGCGGTGTTCGATGTCGTGGCGGCGTCCGGTGTCTTCGTGGTCACCGATGACCAGGGCGTCGCTGGGTTCGTCGCCGACCGCGGCGGTAACACCGTGCGCGATCCAGGACGCGGTCTGAACCCCGCCATCGCTGCGGGACTGAACGCGGCGAGCGATGCAGACCTCATGTCGGACCAGCCATGCCATCCAAGCCGTCCGTGCCATCCAGGAGCCGTCCTGCTGGGCGATGTACCCTGCCTGACCCCCGCTGACCTCACGGCAGCACTGCGGGCCTGCGCAGTGGCCGAATCGTGCGTAGTACCCGATGCGGACGGCACGGGCACCGTGCTGCTCACCCACCACGACCTGCGCCGTATCGTCCCGCGCTTCGGCGCAGGATCGGCAGCCCGGCACAGCCGTTGCGCTGCCACCCTCCCACTGGATCTGCCTCGGCTGCGCACCGACGTGGACAACGAAGCTGCGTTCGAGCAGGCCCGGGTATTGGGCGTCGGCCCGCACACAAGTGCCCTGCTCGGCGCCGCCACCTCGGTAAGCTGATCGGATGCAGGCGAGCGTGCACACCTTCGACTTCGACGCTGCGCGTGGCTCGGTCATCACCGACAACGGGCGCGTCCTGCCCTTTGATGAATCTGTGTTCGTGGCGTCTCGGCTACGCCACCTCCGGGTGGGTCAGCGCGTCAGTATCGAGGTCGGAGCCGGAGACGTCACCCGCCTGTGGATCGTCGGAATAGGTGCTGCTCAGCACATTCGCTGAGCAGCATCCCCTCCGCAGTACTACTAGCTCGTCGCCGTGACTTTTTTCTGAGCTGCTTTCGCGGTAACGCGCTTCTTTGCAACACCGTTCTTGGCGACGGCCTTGGTGGCGCGCGTCGACACCGGTTTGCGCGTCGTGGACACGGCAGCGCGGGTAGCTGTACCTGCTGCGGCCCGACCTCCGGCGTTGCCGGTCTTCGGAATCGTGCCCACGTCGGCGACGCCCGCTTTGAAAGCGGCACCCGGCTTGAACTTCGCCACCGAGGTGCGCTTAATCTTCACCGTTTCGCCGGTGCGCGGGTTGCGACCGGTACGAGCCGCCCGGCTGACCTTCTCAAATGTTCCGAAACCGGTGATCCCCACTTTTCGGCCGGCCGCTACTTCGCGAATGATGATGTCAAATACCCCCTCGACGGCGTCGCTGGCCGTTTTCTTGCTCCCTAGACGCGTCTCCAGACTCGCAACGAGTTCAGCTTTATTCACGGCTGGCCTTCCTGATCCCCGCACTCGAACTGTTTCAGGCACGGCATGGCATTCGGGCGGAACCGCCCGACACACCACTGACCGTAAGGCCGCAGTGCCGGGCGATCAACCCTTAAGACAGCTCAATATCGTCTACCGGCAACGGATTCGGGACATGCGAACCCGTTGCCGATGCGCCGAAGGAGCCTTGCAATCAACCTACGGCGGCGAAACATACTGTCTGTCAACATGCTTGCGACCTTTTGGCAGGTCAGAGTGTTGCCCGACAGCTGGTCAGGCTGACCGTTCGACGGGCTCCACCACGGGTTTCCATGCCGGGCGGGCCTGTTCGAAATCGGCGACCAGCTGATCGTGTCGCAGGGTCAGACTGATGTCGTCGAGGCCCTCCAGCAGACGCCACCTCAGGTAGTCGTCGATCTCGAAGCTGAAGACATGCTCCCGGATAGAGACCGTCCGCTCGTGCAGGTCGACCGTGAGCTGCACCCCCGGCTCGGCGTCCAACAGCTTCCAGATCAGCTCGATGTCCTCTTGCTGAAGTTGCGCTGTCAGGAGCCCGGCCTTGCCCGAGTTGCCCCGGAAGATGTCCGCGAACCGCGACGACAGAACAACCCGGAAGCCGTAGTCCATCAATGCCCACACGGCGTGCTCACGAGAGGAACCGGTGCCGAAGTCCGGACCGGCGACCAGCACCGAGCCTTGCGCATACGACGGGTTGTTCAGGATGAAGGTCGGGTCTCCCCGCCAGGCTGAGAACAGGCCGTCTTCAAATCCGGTCCGGGTCACCCGTTTGAGATAAACCGCCGGAATGATCTGGTCGGTATCGACATTGCCACGTCGCAGCGGCACCCCGGTGCCGGTGTGCCGGATGAAGGCGTCCATCGGTTACGAGTCCTTCCTGTCAGACTGTTGTGAGATCGGACGGGCTGGACAATGTGCCACGTACTGCTGTTGCCGCCGCCACCAGCGGGCTGACCAGATGCGTGCGGCCACCCTTACCCTGACGACCTTCGAAGTTGCGGTTGGACGTCGATGCGGACCGTTCCCCGACGGCGAGCTGGTCGGGATTCATGCCCAGACACATCGAGCACCCTGCCAGTCGCCATTCGGCACCTGCCCGCATGAACACCTGGTCCAGGCCCTCGGACTCAGCCTGCAGTCGAACCCGCGCAGACCCCGGGACAACGAGCATCCGGACACCCGTCGCGACCTGTCGGCCATCAATGATCTGTGCTGCTGCGCGGAGGTCTTCGATACGGCCGTTGGTGCACGAGCCGAGGAACACCGTCTGTACTGCAATCTCCCGAAGCGGGGTGCCCGGGACCAGGCCCATGTACTCGATAGCCCGTTCGGCAGCTGCGCGCTCACCCTCGTCCGGCATCTGCTCCGGATCCGGCACTGTCCCGGAAAGGGGAAGCCCCTGACCGGGGTTGGTACCCCACGTCACGAAGGGAGCCAGGTCATCGGCGCACAGATCGACCACGGCGTCGAACGTCGCGTCGTCATCGGTCATCAGCCCACGCCACGAATCGAGCGCAGCGTCCCAGTCGTCGCCCTTCGGCGCGTAGTCGCGGCCCTTGAGATAGTCGAAGGTCACGCCGTCCGGCGCGATCATCCCGGCGCGGGCCCCCGCCTCGATCGACATATTGCAGATCGTCATGCGAGCCTCCATCGACAAGTCGCGGATCGCCGACCCGCGGTACTCGATGACGTAGCCCTGCCCACCACCGGTGCCGATCTTGGCGATCACCGCCAGGATCACATCTTTCGCGGTAACGCCGGGGCGCAAGGTCCCCTCGACATTGACAGCCATGGTGCGGAAGGGCTTCAGCGGCAACGTCTGGGTAGCCAGCACGTGCTCGACCTCGCTGGTGCCGATGCCGAACGCGAGCGCACCGAAAGCGCCGTGCGTCGAGGTGTGACTGTCACCGCAGACGATGGTCATACCGGGCTGCGTCAGACCGAGCTGCGGACCGATGATGTGCACGATGCCCTGCTCCGCGTCGCCCATCGGGAAGAGTCGCACGCCGAACTCTGCACAGTTGCGGCGCAATGTCTGCACCTGCGTGAGGCTGACCGGATCGAGGATAGGGCCCGGAGTTGTGGGGACGTTGTGGTCTTCGGTCGCCACGGTCAGGTCTGTTCGGCGGACCCCGCGCCCGGCGAGGCGTAACCCGTCGAATGCCTGCGGGCTGGTGACCTCGTGCAAGAGGTGCAGGTCGATGTAGAGCAGATCGGGTTCTCCGTCCGCGCTGCGGACGACATGCTGTAGCCATACCTTCTCGGCCAGGGTGCTTCCCACGGTTGGTTCTCCTCGCGCTGTGAGTGAGCAGCGTCTCGCCCCGATGTGCGCAATGGGCTTGCGTCTCGCTTGCTGAGACGACAGTATCAGCGCATGGACAATTCTAGCGGCGTCGGAGTCTTGGACAAGGCCGCGATCGTGCTCGCAGCACTAGAAGCAGGACCCTCGACCTTGGCCCAACTGGTCAGCCACACGGGATTGGCTCGACCGACCGCCCACCGGCTCGCTGTCGCTCTCGAGCACCACCGGTTGGTCTCGCGCGATCTGCAGGGCCGGTTCGTGCTCGGCCCCCGCCTGAACGAGCTGGCCTCTGCTGCCGGTGAGGACAGGCTCCTCGCGGCAGCTGGACCTGTGCTCGGCGCGCTGCGCGATCACACCAGCGAGAGCGCGCAGCTTTTCCGACGCCAGGGCGACCAGCGCATCTGCGTGGCAGCCGCAGACCGCCCCGCTGGGCTACGGGACTCGATCCCGGTCGGCTCGACGCTGACCATGCACGGCGGTTCCGCAGCGCAGGTACTCCTGGCATGGGAAGAGCCGGATCGTCTGCACCGTGGGTTGCAGAATGCCCAATTCACCGCAACCACTCTGTCTGCCGTGCGACGGCGCGGTTGGGCGCAGAGCGTGAGCGAGCGCGAGCAGGGGGTCGCCTCCGTCTCTGCTCCCGTGCGAAGCCCCTCCGGTCGGGTCATCGCGGCCGTGTCGATCTCCGGGCCCATCGACCGGGTCTCGCGACAACCAGGTCGGCTGCACGCGGGCACCGTGGTGGCGGGCGCCAACAAGCTCACCGAAGTGCTCGCCCGGGCACATGCGGCCGGACAGGGCGGCGCGCGACGCTCGGAACAGTCGGCCTGACCGCACATACAGAAGAGCGACCCCCGGACAAACCCGGGAGTCGCTCTTCTGGCTACTTCACGTAGCCCCGACGGGATTCGAACCCGCGCTACCGCCTTGAGAGGGCGGCGTGCTAGGCCGCTACACAACGGGGCCGCTGGGGTACAAGGACTCGAACCTAGACTAACTGGACCAGAACCAGTCGTGCTGCCAATTACACCATACCCCATGGGGGTATCACCATCATGTCTCCCCAGTTGGCGGAGCAACGATCGTGAACCGAATGGAAACCTTACTGCCTACTGCAGATCGACCCAAATCGGCCACCGCTCAAAATGCGCCTCCCGCACTACGAAGGCAGCGCGTAGCTCAATTCGTAGTGGTGCGCTCCTGATTCGTCCTGGCTGATGGTGAAGGTTCCGGCGATGCCCGCCAGATCAGCCAGACCCGAACCGGGAACCACCTCGATCACCTGCCGGAAGCCACTCTCGTCCATGATCCCGAAGTGCTGCAACGCAAAGCCACCCTCGCTCTCACCGATCTGCGCACTGACCATCTCGATGACCACATATCCCGCCCCGCCTGTGACCGGGTCCCCCGCTCCCAGCATCTGCCCGCGCGAGGTACCCACCAGGTCGCCGGTGAATGTCTTGTCGAAGACCCAACGACCGACCCCCGGGGTGTCGTCGCCCTCCGCCGCCGTCATCGCGATGTCGAACTGACCCGTCGCCGTGTGGCGTTGCGCGCTATCCATCCGGGCAGCATAGGACGTCTGCAGCCCGTCGACCATGGTCGAACGCTCAACTGGTCAGAGCGAGTCGCGCAGGCTCTGCAGCCGCGCCAGGACCGAGGCCTGGCCCAGGATCTGCATCGATTCGAACAATGGCGGCGAGATGCGTTGCCCCGACACTGCCGTCCGCAACGGACCGAAGGCCAGGCGCGGTTTCACACCGAGTCCATCCACGATCGCGGCCCGCAGATCCGCCTCGATCCGCTCGTGGTTCCAGTCGTTTCGCCCCAGTGTCTGCAGTGCATCGATCGCGGCGTCAAGGACCTGTGCCGCGCCGTCCTTCAACCCGGCCCGGGCCTCCTCGGCAATGGGTAGATCCGCGTCGGGGGTGTAGAACGGCAGGACCAGCGCGGTGGCCTCGGTCAGCAGGACGATCCGGGTCTGCACGAGCTCCGCAACCGCACGCAGGCGCGTCAGCTGCGGCTTGGTGGGGCTGCCGGACAGCACTCCGTCACGCTGTAGGAAAGGCAGCAGTCGTGCAGCGAACTCGTCCAGTTCCAATTCACGCACGTAGTGCCCATTGAGCCAGTTGAGCTTGTCGAGGTTGAAGACCGAGCCGGCCTTGTTGATCTTGTCCCACGCAAACCCGTCGCTGAACTCATCGAACGTGAAGACCTCCCGCTCAGTACCGTCCGGTTCCAGAATCGGCGGGTACCCCTGCAGCGCGAGGAAATTCACCAGCGCCTCGGGGAGGTACCCCTCGTCGCGGAACCACGTGAGCTTGGCCCACGGGCTCTTACGCTTGGAAATCTTCGCCTTCTTCTCATCACGCAGCAGCGGCATATGAGCGAACGCGGGCGGCGTCATACCGAGCCAGGTGTAGAGCAAGAGGTGTTTGGGGGTGCTGGAGATCCACTCCTGGCCGCGCACCACATGGCTGATGCCCATCTCGTGGTCGTCGACGACGACAGCAAGGTGGTAGGTGGGGAACCCGTCGGCCTTGACGATGACCTGATCGTCGGGACGTGGCGCACTCGTCTGACCCATCACCAGGTCGTTCCACGACAGCTGTACGTCATCCGGGATGAACATCCGGACCACCGGCGTCTCGCTGTATCCCGGTAGCTCGGCACGCTCCTGTTGCGTCTTACCGTGACACATCCGGTCATAGCCGGTCGGCTGCTTGGTCTTCTGCTGCATCTCACGCATCGCGGTGAGTCGCTCGGGCGAGCACCAGCACAGATAAGCATGGCCGTCCGCGAGCAAACGGTCGGCATAAGGCCGATAGGTGTCCAGCCGCTCGGACTGCCGGTAGGGGGCGCACGGACCACCGACATCCGGGCCCTCGTCCCAAGTCAGCCCCAGCCAGCGAAGGGTGTCGTAGAGCTGCTGCTCGCTGTCCTCCTGGAAGCGCGCGCGATCGGTGTCCTCGACACGCAACACGAAGGTTCCACCCTGCTGGCGAGCGAAGGCCAGGTCGAACATCGCCATATAGGCGGTGCCGACATGCGGATCTCCGGTCGGCGACGGGGCAACGCGCAGGCGGACGGGAAGGTCAGTGGAGAGCTCAGCCATGATGACCATTGAGCTTAGTGGCGGCGCAGGACCGCCATCGCCGGGCGTGCTGTTACCGCACGGTCAACGTCTGAGCCAGGGATTCCTGCAGCCAGGTGAAGAACTCGTAGTAGGCGGCGAAGAGCGTCTGCAGATCGGTGTCGCGGTCGAACCCGACCCGCTCGTGCAGCTTCTCCGCATCCTCATCGGACTGGATATCGAGTCGATCGGCCAGGATCAACCGGACGTCGCCGATCCCGATCATCAGACTTTTCGCCTGTTCGTGGTCCAGGTCCACCTTCGAGCCCTTGTCGAATGACAGCACTGCGATCGCGACCTGCAGATGCGCTGCCTTCGCTCGACGGATGTTGTTCTCGGCGAGCTCGCGAAAATCCGTCGCGACGTCATCGTCGTCGCGACTTGCCCGGGGAAGCAACCTGCGCAGCGCGGGGTCGCGCTGCGCGATCTCCTGCTGCGACGCCGGACTGCGGCCCAACCCGTCGAGCAGATCGCGCAACGGATCGCCGGAGCTGGGCGCCTCGTCCAGCGCCAGCAGGTCACGTGCCTGAACCAGAAGACCGACGACGATCTCGCGCTCCTGGGCGTCCATCCGAGCCAGGTACCGCTCCCCCTTGCGCCGGAATGCCTGCGCCATCAATCGTCCTTGGCCAGGGTCGCCCACAGGCCATAGGTATGCATAGCTTCGGTGTCGGACTCCATTTTCTCGCGAGAACCCGAAGACACGACAGCGCGCCCCTCTTCGTGGACAGCCACCATGAGCTTCTCCGCCTTGGTCTCGGAGTAACCGAAGTGGGTACGAAAGACCCACGACACGTAGGACATCAGGTTCACCGGATCGTTCCAGACCACGGTGATCCACGGACGGTCGGCCTGTTGCATGGTGTCTGTGGCCAGACCACGATCAAGGCCCGGCAGGGCATGCTCAGGCGGCGCAACGGACATACCTCCAGGGTAGGCGACCAACTCACCTAGACTCGCCCGCGTGAACGGATCGCGGGCCCTGCTCACCGACCACTACGAGCTGACGATGGTGCAGGCCGCCCTGGCCAGCGGGGCAGCCCACCGACGCAGCGTGTTCGAAGTTTTTGCACGGCGACTGCCGGACGGACGTCGTTACGGCGTGCTGGCCGGTACCGGGCGACTTTTGGATGCACTGGTCGACTTCCGCTTCGGCGACGCCGAGCTGGCAGCCCTGAGTCAGCACGCAGTGGTCGATCGCGCGACCATCGACTGGCTCGCGGACTACCGCTTCGGCGGAACGATCACCGGATACGGCGAGGGGGAGGTCTACTTTCCCGGATCGCCGGTACTCGTGGTCGAGGCCTCCTTTGCCGAGGGAGTGCTCCTGGAGACTCTCGCCTTGTCGATTCTCAATCACGACAGCGCTATCGCGGCTGCGGCCTCCCGGATGACGGCGGCCTCAGACGGTCGTCCGTGCATTGAAATGGGGTCGCGGCGCACTCATGAGGAGGCCGCCGTCGCCGCGGCGCGCGCTGCCTACATTGCCGGATTCACAGCCACCTCGAATCTTGCAGCCGGGCAGCGGTACGGCGTGCCGACGACGGGCACAGCAGCACATGCATTCACGCTGCTGTACGACACGGAGCGAGCGGCATTCCAAGCGCAGGTCTCCAGTTTCGGTGCCGGGACCACACTGCTGGTCGACACGTACGACATCGCTGAAGGGGTCCGTACGGCTGTCGAGGTAGCCGGGCGCGAACTGGGGGCGGTCCGTATCGACTCCGGCGACCTGCTTGCCAACGCCAGGGCCGTCCGCGAGCAACTGGACAGGCTCGGGGCCCACGCGACCCGGATCGTCGTCACGTCCGATCTGGACGAATTTGCGATCTCGACGCTGGCGTCGGCCCCGGTCGACTCCTACGGTGTCGGCACCAGCCTGGTGACCGGCTCCGGAGCTGCGACCGCCGGAATGGTCTACAAGCTGGTCGCCCGCGAAGACGAACAGGGTGTCCTCCTCGGTGTCGCCAAAAAATCCAAGGACAAAGCATCGATCGCGGGACGTAAGTACGCGGTGCGTCGGCTGGGCGCCGACGGCCGCGCTGAGGCGGAGGTCATCGGTCTCGGCGCCCAACCGGCCCTACGCGGCCAGGACCGCGCTCTCATGGTCGAGATGGTCATCGACGGCGAACGAGTCAACCACGATGACGAACGGACCGCGCGTGCCCGACACCATTCCTCTCGCGCCCAACTACCGGCATCCGCGGCGCAGCTCTCCCGCGGTGAACCCGTGATCCCTACCGTCTACGAGCAGGTCCGATGACTGCTGCCATGCCGCGACGCGCCCTGATCGTCGTCGATGTCCAGAACGACTTCTGCGAAGGTGGATCGCTGGCTGTTCAGGGAGGCGCGCAGGTCGCTGCGCGGACCGCGACCTACATCAGCATGCACCGTGGCGACTATGCGGCCGTCGTCGCAACGGCCGACTGGCACATCGACCCGGGTACCCACTGGTCTGACACGCCTGATTTCCAGGTCAGTTGGCCAGTGCACTGCGAAGTCGGCACCCTCGGCGCTGACTTCCACCCAGCGTTGGCCGCCGCATTGCAGGGTGTCGATGCAATATTCCGCAAGGGTCGTTTCAATGCCGCCTACAGCGGGTTCGAAGGCGTCGAAGACTCCGGAGCCGGCCTGGTCACCTGGTTACAGCAGCACGACATAACCGACGTGGATATCTGCGGACTGGCCACCGACTACTGTGTGCGGGCAACAGCCCTGGACGCCCGAAGGCAGGGCCTACAGACCACTGTGCTGACGGATCTTGTCGCCGGGGTGGCTCCCCTCAGCACCAGTGCAGCATTTGAGGACTTCGCGGCAGCGGGTGTGCGTACCCGCTGAAACTTCTACCGGGTGATGACCAGGGTCGACTTGGAATGACCGAGCAGGTCTCGGGCGACCTGCCCCAGCCGCAGGCCGTCGAACCCACCGGAACCCCGCGCACCCACCACCATCAGATCGGTTGACCCGGAGTGTTCGGCCAGCACCCGTGACGGGTTGCCCCGCATGATCTCGACGCTGACCTGAACGTCGGCATGCGATGCGCGCTGTGTCTCGATCCACCGTCGCACCCGCTGTTCGCAACTGGCGGCATAGTCCGCCCATTCCGATTTGCGCAGATGCGGATCCTGGGAGTCACGCGGCTGCCACGCGTGCACCACGACCAGTGCGCTGCCCGTGCGTTGCGCCTCGTCGAAAGCCCACCCGAGCGGGCTCGGAACATCCTCAGCCATGTGCAGCCCCACGGTGATCCGCTGGTGAGCCGGTTTCGCAGAACCGCCTCTCACCACGACGACAGGTGCCGCTGAGTGACTGGCGACCTGGGCTGCTGTCTGCCCGATGGCGGAGAAGCCGAGGTGCGAGTCGCCCTGAGCGCCGAGCACGACCAGATCTGCTGCTGCACTCGCCCGCACCAGAAGCTTGGCGGGGTAGTCCTCCGACTGGACGGTTTCGACCTGCACCCGTGAGTCGACTGCGTGAATATGTGCGGCTACCCGGTCCAACATGCGCTTGTTGCTGAGCCGGATGGACTCCGACTCTGCGCCCATCCCGAAGGCGAATCCCGGTCGATCCGGACTGAATCCATGCAATACCCGCAACTTCGAGCCTCGCGCAGCGGCAGCCCGCGTCGCCCAGTCCACCGCTGCTGTCAAGGCACCGGTGGAGTCGACCCCCACGATGATCTGCGACGTGCTTTCGCGTTCAGACTCTGTGATCTGCACGATGACCTCCAAGGATGCCTCGTCGACGCGCGACCCTGCACGTCGATCGTGGGCCGGACGATGCCCAATTGCGTAGATACGAGCATAGATCGTGTCGCGACCGAGATTCGGACCGCCGCGGCCGCATTTTCCCGACCGCAATAACGTTGGCTGTATGACGGTCGCGGTGAAACAGGAATCGCTTTTCGCGGGTCTCTTCGATGATGCGTCGGCATTGCTCGGCGCGACTCTGCAGCAGGCTCTGGAAGGGCGCGCCGCTCGGCTCGGCACGCCCGATGCCTCCTATGTCGGATCGATGTTGCTACCACCATCCGTGGTGCGAGAGGCCCTCAGCGAGAAGGGCTCGTTACGCATCACGATCGTCGCCGGTCTGCACGACGACATCACGCAGGTGCTGAATCTTGCGGAGACGGTCAGTGCCCATCGCCGTCACGAACTCGTCGGGTTGCACGTACCTCATTCGGCGAGCTGGCGAGAGGCCCTCAATCTTCTTGTGCCGGTGGTCGTTCGGTTGCCCGTCGGCGGAGCCGGCCTGGGGATGTTGGACGAACTCGTCGGAAGCGGGCCGATGATCCGCGCGGGTATCCGCAGCAGTGGACCGAACGCAGCAGACAACGAGGAACTGGCGGCGTTCGTCGTGGGCTGCGCGCAACGCTCGATCGCCTTTCAACTGGCGGGTGGTCTGGGTGGGTGTGTCACCGGAGAGGCCGGGCGCAGCGGACCGGGCATCCTCAATATGTTGCTCGCCACAAAGCTGGCCCTGCGGGACCGCAGCGTCGAAGATGTGACCGCGGTGCTACGGCAGCCTGAGCCGGAGCTTGTGCTGTCCCACGTTCGCGCCATTACCGAGGACAAGGTGCTGCAGATCCGACGCATCTTCCGATCTGTCAGTTACCGGGACGTGCGCACTGCGGTAGGCGATCTCGCAGCCCACTCGCTGATCTCCACAGCCGGTCAGCGCGTCTGACTACCTCGGGTCCGCACCACGCAGGTTTGCGCTGCGAGGTCGTGGATGGCTCTCCGCCCCGCATCGCGAAGCGGCCAGAGGTAATTCACGAATCCGAAAAGGAACGCGAGTGCGCCCAGCGCAGCGACTGGCGCCAACACCACGTTGGCGCATTTCACCAGAAAACGGACAGCTGCGGAACGCAGACTCGGACAACCCGCCGACTCTGCCGGCCGGACGCGCGTTCCGGCGACGATCTTTCCGAGGGTCTGACCGCGCCACGCTGTCATGCCGATCTCATAAACGGCGTAAACCCCGATATTGGCGACCACGATCTGCCACGGCAGTGTCGCCACGTTCTGCGGAATCGAGGGCATCGGCCCGGAGAAACCCCAGTCCGACAGGAAGTTCTGGTAGCGCCGGGCCCACTCCAGCGTCCATGGCAGCGCCACGAGTGCAGCCACCATCGAGGTCAGCAGGTAGTCGATCACCAACCCGCCGGCACGCTGCCACCAGCCGGCCAGTCTGCTGCCGTCGGCCGTCGTCGCAGTCTTCGAGCCCGCTCCAGCGGGTTGCCCCGCCTGCCACTGATTATTGTTCCCAGCGGGCCCGCGGCCGGTTCTCACGCCGTCGTGGGAAGGGTCCGACACGTGCGGTGCCGCCAGTTCGGACTTGTCCAGCCCCGGTTTGATCTTCGGTATCTGCTGGGGCGACCACACGATCCCGTCCCAGTAGCGAAGCTGATCGGGGTCCTGTGGATCCACGTACCAACCGGACGGACGCTGCGTCATGGCCAGATTCTCTCATCGTCGCGAAGTTGCTCAGCGCCGACCGACGAACCACCGTCGCAGCGTGTCGATCCGAGCACCCACCTGATCGTTGGAAGCGCGATCGAGCGCCGGACCACCGCACACCCGCCGCAGCTCGGTATGCAACTGGGCGTGCGGCTCGCCGGACTTGCGCGCGTACGCCGCTACCAGCGAGTTCAGTTCCTTGCGCCGAGCAGCCAGCGCCCGGTGCTCGGCTACCGGCGCGCCGGTGGCACGGGGCGCTGAGTCCACCTGCTTCTGCTGCCGTTCACGCAGGAGTTGGGTGACCTGCTCCGGCTCGAGCAAACCCGGTAGGCCGAGGTATTCCTGCTCATCGGCGCTCCCGGTCGCGGAGTTCAACCCGAACTGCTGGGCGTCGAACAGCACGTGGTCGAACTGGGCATCGGATTCGAGCGCCTCGAACGACCCCTGTTCCCCCGTGATCGACTCCGTTGCGTTGGCCGCTGCCAGCAGATCCTCCTCCGGCGCCCACAGGGCTTCCTCCTCCGATGAGCGCGGCCGATCCAGCGCGTGGTCCCGATCGATCTCCATCGCGGCTGCGTGCGTCAGCACAGGCGCCACGCTGGGCAGGAAGATACTCGCTGTCTCACCGCGCCGCCGAGCTCGAACGAATCGTCCGACGGCCTGTGCGAAGTAGAGCGGGGTGGCGGCTGAGGTCGCGTAGACACCAACACACATCCGTGGCACGTCGACACCCTCGGACACCATTCGCACGGCGACCATCCAGCGCTGACCGCCCTCTGCGAACTTCTCGATTCTGCTGGAGGCACCTGCGTCGTCGGACAGCACGACGACCGGGTCCTCGCCACTGATCTGCCCCAGCACTTTCGCGTACGCCCGGGCATTGGCCTGGTCGGAGGCGATCACCAGTCCACCGGCATCGGGTACGTGCCGACGCACCTGCGTCAGCCGGGTGTTCGCTGCCTGCAGGACCGAGGGGATCCAGTCACCGCTCGGGTCCAGAGCCGTCCGCCAGGCAGCTGCCGTCAGGTCTTTGGTCAACGGTTCCCCGAGCCGTGCGGCGATCTCGTCTCCGGCCCGGGTGCGCCAGCGCATCGCCCCGCCGTAGGCCATGAAGATCACGGGGCGCACGACACCGTCCCGCAGCGCCTGTGCGTAACCGTAGGAGTAGTCGCTCGAAGATCGGCGGATACCGTCTGCGCCGGCGTCATACCGCACGAACGGGATCGGACTGGTGTCGGAACGAAACGGCGTGCCGGTCAGCGAAACACGGCGGACAGCCGGTTCGAACGCCTCCCGGATCGCATCACCCCACGACTTGTTGTCGCCCCCATGGTGGATCTCGTCAAGAATCACGAGAGTGCGGTGCGCCTGGGTGCGAGCGCGATGCAACGCCGGCTTGCTGGCCACCCCTGCATAGGTGACCGCGATTCCGTGGAAGCTGCTCGCATGCTCCTGTTGAGCGTTGGTGAAGCGTGGGTCGATCTGAATGCCGACACGTCCGGCGGCATCGGCCCACTGGGTCTTCAGATGCTCAGTGGGCGCCACGATGGTCAGATGGGTCACTATGCCGCGGTCGAGCAGCTCGGTGGCCAACCGCAGCGCGTAGGTGGTCTTGCCTGCGCCAGGCGTAGCAACAGCTAGGAAATCTCGGCGTTCTTCGGCGAAATAAATGTCGAGTGCTGCGGCCTGCCAGGCGCGCAACTTCTGCGCGGTTCCCCAGGCGGCGCGTTCCGGAAAGGCCGGTGAAAGGTGCGACGCGGCTGAGGTACTCATAGGTCTGCAACCCTAACCAGCCGCTCTGACACCTCCCACCCGACTCTCGTCAGCTCGGTGAAAAGTCAGTCGTCGCGCGACTCCTGCTGGGAGTGCTCGGCGTTTTCGCCGTCCACCGGACCCCAACCGCTGTGACTTCGTCCGCTCGTATCGGCAGAGCCACCGCCCTGGCTGTGCGACCCGTCGGCATTCATTCCCTGCGGATGACCGCGATCGACCTGGCCGGCCTCGTGACCGCCGGTGTCGGTAGGCGCATACCCGGAGTGAAAACCGTCTTTCTGGGAGGATTTGCCTCCGCCCTCGCTCTGCTCGCCCGACGCAGCCATCCCACCCGGCTCGTCGTTACGTCCGTCTGCGGGCTGGACGTGGTCACGTTCGTCGTGGCTGGGCGTGTCTGTGGGTTCGGTCATCAAGATCCTCCGGAGCATCGGCGGGCCCAGGGGGAGCCCACCACTGCTTGTACCGTCGCCCCTGGCTGCTCGGCTGTCAATGAGCGGACCGTCAGTTACTGCCGTCCCCACCGTCCTGTGGCGCACGAAGGCCGTCATAGATTTCCTTGCAAGTCGGACATACCGGGAATTTCTGCGGATCCCGACCGGGTGTCCAGACCTTTCCGCAAAGCGCCGTGACGGGGTCTCCCGACATTGCGCTCTCCAGGATCTTCTCCTTGCGAACGTAGTGCGAGAACCGCTCGTGGTCGCCGGGCTCCTGCTCTTGAGCGCGGACGTCCTCGCGCTCGAGTACCGAGGTGGAGGTGCGGGGGCCGCTCGGCTGTTCCTGGGGACTCGGCGGCACATCGGGGCTGTCAAGGGGCGGCGTCATGGTGCCATCTTAGATTCCGGCGCCATCGGCCGGCCACTGGTTGCTGCTTTGTCGCCGCTGGCTCAGTTGAGCGAGGGGTCGGGTGGGTAGGAGGACAGGAACCGCAACATCCCACGCTGCCGCTGCAGGACCGAGGACCAGAGCTGGGTGGGTTCGAGGGTGAACGCATCGTCGGCCTCGGCCTCGACGACGAACCAGGAACCGCCATCGATCTCGCCCTCCAGCTGGCCGGCACCCCAACCCGCGTACCCGGCGAAGATGCGAATCCCCGCGACCTCGGGCACCACCACCAGCGGTGGCGCGTCGAGATCGACCAGGCCGACAGCACCGAACAGCCTCTTGATGCCGACGGACTCGCTGATTCCGGGCATCCGGACCAGGCCGAGGGCAGTGTCCAACGAGACCGGCCCACCCTGGAACACCTGCGCCGGGGCATTCACATGTTCCTGCCAGCCGGGCAGCACCGAGTCGACTTCTGCCGACAACGGATGGTTCAGGACGAGCCCGTGGGCCCCTTCGTCGTCATGATGAAGCACAAGGACGACGCTGCGTTCGAAAACGTCAGCGTCATCCTCATCGCCGCTCTCTGCGACGGATGTGCGCCCGCTCGGGGCAGCGACCAAAAGCCGACCGGTCAGATCGTCCATGAGGTCATTCTGCCCCGTGCGCAGCCGCTATCTCTCAATCGCGCGGGCGGCCACGGTTTGCTCCATCGAATCGGCGGGCCGATCCGGACGGTCCGCCGCGGTAGTTACCGGGTCGGCCACCTCGACGAGCACCGCCACCGCCGCTACCACCACGGCCCTGTTCGCGCTTGGGCGTGAGGATGCGGTGCAGATCCTGGTCTGAGATCGGCCGGTCCTCGGGCGTGCGACCGCCCGCTGCACGAATGACCTCATCGCCCGGCCGGGCGCGCTGCAGGCCACCCTCGACACCGGCCTGCTCGAGCAACCGCGTCACGGCCTTGCGCTGATGCGGCAGGGCCAGGGTCACCACAGTGCCGGCCTCTCCCGCACGGGCCGTGCGACCTGCGCGGTGCAGGTAGTCCTTGTGGTCTGCGGGCGGATCGACCTGCAACACCACGCCGACATCATCGACGTGGATCCCACGTGCTGCGACGTCTGTGGCGACCAGCACGGGGATACGGCCGTCTTTGAAGGCGCTGAGCACCTTGTTGCGTTGTCCCTGGTTGAGACCACCATGCAGTGCCGCCGCCAGAACGCCCTGCTCGCGTAGTTCGCTCGCGATGCGGTCGGCGCCCAGCTTGGTCCGGGAGAAGATCACGGTGCGGCCCTCACGGTTGGCGACCTCCGCCGTGACGATCTTCTTGTCGCGCGGCTCGATCAGCAGCGCGTGGTGCGCCATCGTCGAAATGCTGACAGTGCCGTCGTCGGTGGAGTGGGTGACGGGATCGATGAGGTAGCGCTTCACCACTGTGTCGATACCGCGGTCCAGCGTCGCGGAGAAGAGCAGTCGTTGTCCGCCGGCGGGCACCGTGTCCAGAATGGTGGTGATGTCCTCCAGGAAGCCCATCTCCGCCATGTGATCGGCCTCGTCCAGGATCGCGATCTCCACGCGGGACAGATCAGCAGCGCCACGGTTGATCAGGTCCATCAACCGGCCGGGGGTCGCGATCAGCAGGTCGACACCGCGGGCCAGGGCCTGCAGCTGGGGCTCGTACGGCATACCGCCGGCCACCAACTTGTGGTGCAGGCCGATGGCGTGCACCAGCGGCTGCAAGGCATCGCTGACCTGCATCGCGAGCTCGCGGGTCGGCACCAGCACCACTGCACGCGGACACTGCGGGCGGGCCTTACCGCCCTGGGCCAGCCGGGTCAACGTGGGCAGCCCGAAGGCAAGCGTCTTACCCGAGCCGGTGCGACCGCGGCCGAGCACATCCCGACCGGCGAGAGCGTCGGGAATCGTGGCGGCCTGAATCGGGAACGGCGAGGTGATGCCGTCGCGGGCCAGTCGCCGCACCAGGACATCCGGCAGCAGCAGATCGGCGAAACCGTTGCTGTCATCGGTGGTCTCGCTGCTGGCACTGTCGTCAGACATAGGAGTCCCTATCGCGGCAACACCCTGATCGACGCGTGCGTTGTCAGCACCGTCCTGATCTGCCACGGCATCAACCACAGGCTGCTCAACCTGCGTCTCGTCCCGCGGTGTCTCCACTCGCGATCCCCGGTCGGAATCACGGGACGTGTCCTGGCGCGGGTAGGTGCGGTCGGTGTTACTGCTGTTGTTGTAAACGGGGCGGTCCTCACGGTTGTTGTAGGAGCGACGCTCGCCACCGCGGTCATCGCGGGCCGGACGGTCGTCACGGTTGTAGGACGGGCGCGAATCGCGGTTGTCCTTGTTGTAGGACGGGCGACTGTCGCGGTTGTCCTTGTTGTAGGGCGGGCGACTGTCGCGGTTGTCCCGGTTGTAGGACGGGCGACTGTCGCGGTTGTCCCGGTTGTAGGCAGGACGGTCGTCACGGTTGTACGA
>JALYUK010000319.1 GCA_030853805.1 Actinomycetota bacterium
GTCCTGAGAAGCATCGAAATAGTTGTCGCCGTAGACGAGCGCGACACGACGTAGCTTCTGCTGGATCAGGAAGCTCGTGAGCGGGATCGGCCAAACCGCCGACGTGGGCACGTCGCACAACACGATGTAGGGGTTCTGACCGTTGAAGAACTGTGCGCCCGAGCCAGTTTGGTCGAAGAGCAGCACCTTGTCCCGTTGGGCGACCTGGATAGCGGGCGCCGTGAGCACCGAGCCGAAGTCCGACACCAGAATGTCGACGTGGTCCTGCTCCACCAGGCGGCGGTACAGCACCCCCGCCTGCGCGGCCGAGCTGTGGTCGTCGTAGGCGACCAGTTCGACTCGTTTCTTGCGATGCAGCGCCGTTACCCACAGTCCGCCCTGGGCATTGGCGCGCGCTGCCCAGAACTGCAGGCCGGCGTACTCGGGACCCGATGAGTCAGCGAACTGACCGGACCCGGCGTACAGGGTGCCGACCTTGATCGGCCCATCCGCACTCATCCGGCTTCCAGGCGCCGCCGCGCAGCTCGTCAGGCCGGTCGTCAGAGTCAACCCGACCAGCAGGGCGACCAGCACGGCCCGTCGTCCTGCCGTCGTCGCAGCCATGCTGGTCTACATCTCCTCGTGGCTGTCCGGGTCTCCGCCGAAGAGCCGCCCATCTGGTCGTCCCAGCGCCGTAATCGCGGTCACTTCCGCGTCGGTGAGCTCGAAGCCGAAGATATCCAGATTGTCGCGCTGCCGCTGTGGGGTGGCTGATTTCGGGATCGGCAGGCTGCCGAGCTGGAGGTGCCAGCGCAGGATCACCTGACCCGGGCTCACGTCGTACTTCTGTGCCGGCCCACGCACCGAATCTTCGGCGAACGGCGCCTGTCTCTTGCCCATCGGGCTCCAGGCCTGTGTCCGGATACCGAGCTCGGCGTTGACCGCGCGCATGCCTTCCTGCGGGAAGTAAGGGTGCATCTCGATCTGGTTGACCGCCGGGGTGACGCCGGAGTCGTCGATGACCGCGCGCAGGTGCTCGGCCGTGAAGTTGGAGACCCCGATCGATTTCACCAGGCCCTCCCGCTGTGCATCGACCAGTGCCCGCCACGCCTCGACATACTTGCCGACACTGGGATTGGGCCAGTGGATCAGGTGCAGATCGATGTAGTCGACCGCGAGCGTTTGCAGGGACGTGCGGATCGACGCCCGTGCGTCGTCATACCCATGGTGGCGCCCGGGGATCTTGGTGGTGACCTGTTGCTGCTCGCGCGGTACGCCGGAGCGCCGAACCGCTTCGCCGACCTCGGTCTCGTTCTCATAATTCACTGCGCTGTCGAGCAACCGGTATCCCGATTCGATCGCCGCCAATATGGCCTCCAGGCCCTCCTCGCCCCTGAGGGGATAGGTGCCGAAACCGATCACCGGCAGGGTGTTGCCGTCGTTGAGGGTGTAGGTCGGGATGTCTGCAGGCATGCGCCTCACGCTACGCGCGCTCAATGCAGCGACGCAGCGCCCGCCGCTTCGATGAGCAGTGCAGCCACCTTGCGACCGGCCTTCGGGGGAAGGTGGTTCACCGCGTAATCCGCGGGAGTACCCCACCGATGGACTGCCCGCTGCGATCGCATCGTCCCGGCAACAGTGCGCACGGCTACGTTCCAGGGTGAGCCCGTCGGCGCAGAGTCCGACAGGACCCCGGAACCATGTTTTTCCGAGAACACCGCACGGGACTCGCCTGATGCGAACGCCTTGGATGCGCGCAAGGAGGCGGTCGGTGCCGGATTGAGATGCTCGACCTCCAACTCCGGACGGAGAACGACCGGTACCCCGGCCAGGTGCAGCCGGTAGCCGTAGTCGATGTCCTCCCAGCCGTACTGGGTGAAACGTAGATCGTAGGGACCTATCTGCGACCAGAGATCCTGGGTAATGGAAACGTTGGCGCCCCATCGACGCCACATGCCCTGCTCCGGCATCGAATAGGTCAGCTGCCGCATCGAGTCGCGCGCCGTGCGGCCGTACGCGAGCGCGAAGGCCGTGTCCTCGAAGACATCCAGACACATGCCCACCGCGCCGACGGACCTGCCCTCGTGCGTCGCCACATGCTCGGCGATGAACTGGGGTGGCGGGCGAAGGTCGTCATCGCACCTGATGAGCACGGTGCCGTGGGCGGCTTCGTGCCCGGCATTGAGCGCTGCAGATCGGCCCAGGTTCTCTTCGAAGACCACTGCTCGCACCGGGATGCGGTCACTCCAGGCCTCGACAACAGCTGCTGATCCGTCCAGGTCACCGTCGATGGCGACAATGCACTCGTAGGAGGTGTTGGTCTGTTTCTCCAGCGCCGCGAACAGTCGGGGAAGCCGCATGGCGCCGCGGAAACTGGGCACCACGATCGACGCGTCAAGTGTCATGGCGGAAGGCTAGCCTCAGCCCGCCGACCGTTTCGGCAGGTGGATCCCGGCGATCATGCAGCGCACCGACCCACCGGACAGTTCAATGGTGGGCACCGGCACCGGCAGCAGCGTGACGTGCAGTTCGATCACGTCGCGCTGCGCCTGTTGCAGGCTGTCGTAGGCCCGCTGCGACAGGGCAAGCATTGGACCTTCAGCACCTTGTAACTCGATGACGTTCCCGGCGAAGTTGTCGATCTGCTCGTGCGTCAGCTCGATCACGGTCCGCCCACTCGCCGTCAGACGTCGATGGACAGTGGCGCGCTCAGCCGCGTCGGTGACGGCGTCCAGGCCGACCATCGCGATGTCGGTACCCACCGACATCATCACGTTAGTGTGATAAATCGGTATCCCACGGACGTCGGCGGTGCTGAAGACAATGGGCTCGTAGCCGAGGTCCTGGCAGAACCGTCGAGCGGTGTCCTCGTCGGCCCGGTTCGACCGCGCGATGTACGCCGTGCGCTCCAGGTGGTCCAGCACCATCGCGCCCGTCCCCTCCAGAAAGGCGCCCTGGCTCTCCAGCCCCGAATAGTCGACGACGTCCGTCACCTCGTAGGTATCGCGCAGCTGGTCCACGACGTCGGATCTACGCTCGCCCCGCCGGTTCGGGCAGTACATCGGGTAGAGCACGACGCGCCCGTCGTGGTGGGTGGAGAACCAGTTGTTCGGGAAGACACTGTCGGGAAAATTCTCGCTGCTGTCCTCGAACAGCCGAACCGTTACCCCATGGGACCGCAGGGCCTGCACGAGGTCGGTCACCTCGCGGTACGCCGAGGCGGCGACCTCGCGCGGATCGCGGTCCAGCACGCGGGCCTGAAAGGGGTTGTCATCGGCGGAGAGCGGGTTGACGTGGAATGCAACGGGCCGCACCATCACCACATCCGACGGCGCCTGACGCGATCGCAGCGCCGTCGCGTCGTCCGTCAACTCAAGCATTACTCCTGGATCAAGCATCGACCGTGCGGTTCGCCGGAGCCACCATCCCGAACAGGTTCTTCGGGTCGGCGGGCTCGGCGACCAGGTCGAGGTAACTGACGTAGTCACTGCCCTTGACGGCCTCGTAAGCAAAACACAACGCCGTGAAGTCCTCGATCGCGAAACCGACGGAATCGAATACGGTGATCTGCTCGGCCGAATCGCGACCAGCGCTGTCCCCGGTGATGACCTGCCACAACTCGGTCACGGGGAAGGACGGATCGCACTGCTGGATCTCACCCTCGATGCGGGTCTGTTCGGGGTACTCCACGAAGACCTTCGCCCGGTCCAGGATCCGGCGATCCAATTCGGTCTTGCCGGGGCAGTCGCCGCCGATCGCGTTCAGGTGCATGCCGCTGCGGACCATGTCGTCGCTCAGCACTGTGGCATTCGCCTTGTCCGCCGTGCAGGTGGTGACGATGTCGGCACCGGTGACGGCCTCGGAGGCGCTGCTGCAGACGGTGACGTCGAAGCCGAGCGCGCGGGCGTTGCGGGAAAACTTGTCCATCGCGCCAGCGTCGGTGTCCCAGACCCGCAGCGTGTTGATCCCGAGGACAGCCCGGAAACCGAGCGACTGGAATTCAGCCTGAGATCCGGCGCCGATCAAGGCCATCACGCTGGCGTCGGGTCGAGCAAGGTAGCGGGCCGCGAGCGCAGAGGTGGCCGCGGTACGTAGGGCCGTGAGGATGGTCATCTCGGTGACGAAGACCGGATAACCGTTGTGCACCTGCGACAGCACGCCGAAGGCTGTGACCGTCTGAAAGCCGTTCGCGGGATTGGCCGGATGCCCGTTGACGTACTTGAAGCCGTAGGTGACCCCGTCACTGGTCGGCATGAGTTCGATGACGCCGTCCCGGGAGTGGGCAGCGACCCGGGGTGTCTTGTCGAACGAGGGCCAACGGGCAAAATCCCGCTCGACTGCATCGGTCATCCCCTGGATGAGCTGCTCGGCACCGTGATCGGAAACCCAGCGGATCATGTGGGGCACGTCCAGGAAGGCGACAGCACTCATGATCAGATCCTCTTCGCGAGGCGGATGCAATACGTGGCGATCACGGGGGTCTCGCGATCCACAGTGGGTGTTCTCATCTACGTCCTCCTGAAATTCAACGCGTACCCCATCAACATATCCACCGATAGAGTGCCCTTCAATCGCAATCCGTTGCGGAGAAGTCGCCAATTCGTTCGATATCTTCGCCATCACCATAAAAACCACCAGGAGTGCCGTGGACGCTGTCAACCGAGAGATCGTCGGGCATCTTCTCAAAGACGGCCGGGCGACCTACCACGACATCGGAGCGAAGGTCGGCCTGTCCGCACCGGCGGTCAAGAGGCGCGTGGATCAGATGATCGCGCGCAAGGAAATCGCCGGCTTCACGGTGCTGATCGACCCTGCATCGCTGGGGTGGGACACCGAGGCGTACGTCGAGATCTACTACCAGGGCAACGTATCGACCGATCGACTCAGGAAAGACCTGGAGTCCATTCCCCAGGTCATCGGTGTCTGGACGGTCTCCGGGGACGCCGACGCGCTCGTGCACGTCATGGCATCGAACATGGCCGAGGTCGAACACACCGTCAAACTGATGCGTGCGAGTGCCAACGTCGATCGCACCCGCAGCGCCATCGTGATGTCGCGCGTGCTGCAGCGGCCCAGATCCTGACCCTCCGCCTGGCCGGAACACGGGTTGGCCCTCACGGCGCGAAATAGGCTGGGTGGATGCGCTGCAGATGTGGCGCATCCTCCATCACCCGGCGCGCGTGAGCACTGACATGAGCTCTGCCCCGTGCGACGTCCCGATCCTCAAGGGCGGTGGCTATCAGGCGATGTTCCTCGATAAGCGCGCGGATGGTGTCCTCCTCCGGCAAACTCAATCTGCGGACACGATTCAACTGCAGTTTCATTCGCTCGACGACCGGCCAAGACCCGTCGTGACCGCTGAGTTTGAATATCTCCCGGTGAAACTCCTCGTCAGCCACGAAGAATTTTTCTAGGTCGCCGGAAGCATGAGCTTCTTCCTGCCGTCCCAGCAGGAGGCGCAGGGTCGAGCAATTATCGGCGTCGGCCGCGCATGCCTCTTCGAAGGCGGCGACCTCGAGGGCCTCACGCACGAAACGGGCTTCGTGGACATCGGCCATTCGGATCTTCGCCACGCTGGTGCCCACTTGCGGGATCACGATTACCAGACCTATGTGGACCAGACGAGCGATCGCTTCTCGCACTGGCGTCCGGCTGACCTGAAGCCGATCGGCTAGATCTGACTCCGATAGGAGTTGGCCAGGCGGCAGGCGAAGGTCTCGGATCGCTTCGGTCAGGGTGTCGAAGACCTGGTCCGAGGTGCGCCCAGTACCGCGCCCGCGATTCACAGGTGACAGCAAGGCATCGATCGTCAACGCTTTCCTCCTTCGTTTCCGAGGGTGACTCCACTCGCGTGGATTCCTGCCGCCATTCAATCCTCGCACACTGAGATGCTTGCATCCTTGCATGCAAGTGTGCAAGTGTGTGCGCCATCACATCAGCTCGCGCTATTCGACTCCACCGTGTAGCGAGTTGCCCGGTCAAGAAAGAGGTTCAGATGGCAGATCAAGTGAGCGATCTCAGCGATCCGATTGCGCACCCGGCGCAGGCCGAACGTCCCGTGCAGCAGCCAGCAGCACTCGCTGCGGTCGGCATCTGCAAACGCTTCGGTCATGTGATCGCACTCGATGGGGTGTCGCTCGAGGTGGCCCCCGGTGAGGTGCTGGCCCTTATGGGCGATAACGGCGCCGGTAAATCAACTCTGGTGAAGATCCTCTCCGGCGCCCAAGCACCCGACGAAGGAGAGATCCGGGTCGGGGATTCCCCGGTGACAATCGACTCCCCGCTGGCTGCTCGCGCTTTGGGAATCGAGACCGTCTACCAGGACCTTGCTCTCGCCGACGACCTGTCCACCCCTGCCAACCTCTTTCTAGGTCGCGAATATTTCCGAGCCGGAATCCTCGGCAAGCTGGGCTTCCTGGACAACCAGCGAATGCAGAAGGAAGCACTTGAGCAGGTGAAGTCGCTGGGTGCGCGCATACCCGACTACAAATCGCCCGTCCGCATGTTCTCCGGTGGCCAACGCCAGAGCGTAGCCATCGCGCGGGCCAGTATCTGGGCCAGCCAGGTCATCATCATGGATGAGCCCACAGCTGCGCTCGGACTCGTACAGACCGCCCAGGTCGCCGACCTCATTCGCCGTACCCGGGATCGCGGCATAGCCGTCATCCTCATCAGCCACAGCGTGCCACTCGTGTTCGACGTCGCCGACCGGATCGTCGTCCTTCGCCTCGGTAAAGCCGCAGCCACGTTGTCGCCCAAAACAACCAGCCATGACGAGATCGTCGCCGCCATCACCGGCGCCGTCGTAAACCCAGGAGGTAAACCATGAGTGCCCCGACCTCTGTCCCGCAGCAAGAATCGACCTCGCCGACACCGGGCCCCAGCGATGTGCGGCCACACGGGGCACAGCAGGTAATTTCGGTGCTGACAGGGAACTGGGTGTTCCTGGCGCTGATTGCCGTTACGGCGGTATTTGCCGTGTGGGGAGGGGGCACGTTCCTGTCCGTCTCAAACTTCCGCGACATCCTCTGGAACTCATCCACCATCATTCTGCTCGCGATAGGGACTTCCTTCCTGATCATCGGTGGCCAGCTGGATCTGTCAATAGGATCGGTCCTTGTTTTCAGTTCAGTGGTCGGCGCCAAGGTAATTGTCATGATCTCCGGTACTGCCGGGCCTGGGGGCGCCTATCCACATCCAATTCTGGGAATCCTCGTGGGCGGTCTCGTCTGTATCATTACCGGCGCAGCCTGGGGGCTGTTGAACGGAATATTGGTCACTCGGCTGAAGATCCCATCCTTTGTCGTTACCCTTGGCACCCTGGGTATGGCATTGGGACTCGCCCAGGTAATTGGCAAGGGAACCGACGTCGTAGGCCTACCTCCCTCGTCTATGCAAAAGTTTCTGAGCACCCAGCAACTCCTCGGCATAAAAATTGTCGTGTGGATTGCGTTGGCTATTGCGCTGATCGCCGGCATAGTCCTCGCCAAGACCAGATTCGGTCGCTACACCTATGCCGTCGGGTCCAACTCCGAAGCCGCTCGCCGAGGTGGTGTCC
>JALYUK010000325.1 GCA_030853805.1 Actinomycetota bacterium
GCCTCCGGGGTGTGCTCGGTGCTGGCCTTGTCCACCGTGTCGTGCCACCACACGTCGAGCTCGTCGTTCCAGGCGACGTCCTGGCCGGTGCGGCGTACGACGAGCACGTGCTGTACGCCGTCACACTGCGCCACGGCGTCGTCGACCGCGGGCTTCAACGCCGACGGCGACCCCTTGCGGTAGCCGCCGTCGGCGGTGATGACCACGTGTGCGTCGCAGTCCTCGATGCGGTCACGCAGCGCCGATGCGGAGAACCCACCGAAAACGACGGTGTGCGGTGCGCCGAGGCGGGCGCACGCCAGCATTGCGACGACGGTCTCGGGGATCATCGGCATGTAGATCGCGACCCGGTCGCCGGTCTTGACGCCCAGGTCGATCAGCGTATTCGCGGCCTGGCAGACCATGTCCTTCAGCTGCGCGTAGGTGATGTCGCGGGTGTCATCCTCCGGCTCACCCACCCAGTGGTAGGCGATCCGGTCACCGAGGCCGGCCTCGACGTGCCGGTCCACGCAGTTGTACGCCGCGTTGATCTTGCCGCCGACGAACCATTTCGCGAACGGCGGGTTGTCCCAGTCGAGCACCCGATCCCACTTCGTGTCCCAACTGAGCCGCTCGGCGGCCTTGGCCCAGAAGGCATCGGAGTCCGTCTCCGCCTCGTCGTACGCTGCTGCAGTCACGTTGGCGTGCTCGGCGAAGTCAGCGGGCGGGGGAAAGCGACGCTCCTCGTGGGACAGATTCGCCAGGGTCTCGTTGCTCATCGGGTGCTCCTCATGATCTCGGGACTAGTGGTCGTCGGTCAGCGGGGGCCGACCGGCACCAGCGGCTTCTTGTGCGTGAAAGCCACAATGCCAGCAAATGATGCGTACCACGCCGCGAGCGCAGTTGCCAGGCCGAAGTATCCGCCTGCCTTGTGGATACCGTCGGAACCGGCGAATTCGCCCCATGCAAGGAGGAAGAAGGTAATGGTCAACAGGGCGAAGACCGCGAGGAGCGCAATGCTGATCTTGCTCGCTCCGACAGTCATGTACAGCGTGAAGATTCCCCAGACCAGCAGAAACAGACCGACACCCTTACCGACGTCACCGGCAGGCACCTTGTCCAGGTTGGAGTGACTGGTCAACCACCAGAACGAGACCCAGAAAGCACCGTAGGACACGAACGCCGTCGCGCCGAAGGTGTTGCCCTTGGCGAACTCCCAGATGCCGGCGATGAACTGGCCGATGCCGCCGTAGGCGAGCGCGAGGCCGAAGACGACGGGCTCGACGGTAGCCGGCACCCAGCCGGCGTTGACCGCGCTGAGCACGGCGGTGGTGAGAGCGAAGGCCGCGAGGCCGAGGGGCGCGGGGTCGGCGATATGCGCGCCCGGCTTGAGCTCAGGGGTTGGGTCGGTAGTGGACATTGAGGGTCTCCTGCGGTCATGAGGTTTTCCAGGGGCGCATCGCCACTGCACGGACAACCGCAACCTAGGACGCACCGCACTCCCGGGGCTGCCGTTCTACGCCCGCACTCGACGAGCGGCAGGATCCCTGCGTTGTGTGCTGGGTCACACTGCGATGAACGGTAGTTTCCACGCGACGAACGGCGCGCGCTCAGCTCGTCGAAACGCTGTTGAGAACCGTCAGTGGTGGAAACCCTCGGGGCCGCTGGCGGCGATCGTGGGCTGCGCACCGGCGTCGAGATGCTGGATCGCAGCGTCCAGGTGCTCCAGTAGCAGTTCGGCGAGCGTATGACTGAAACCGTTACGGCAGACGATCCGCAGCACCGCCAGATCCGTCCGATCGGCCGGGAACCGGTAGGCCGGCACCTGCCAGCCGTGTTCGCGCAGCGCCGTGGAGAGCGCGAACACGTCCCACCCCTTCACGTGATCGGTGGTGGTGAAGGCGAACACCGGCAGCTCATCCCCTTTGGTGATCAGCTCGAACTGCGGGTGTGCCGCGATCCTGGACGACAGGTAGGTCGCCACGTCCCGGCTGGCCTGATGCACCTCGCGGAAGCCTTCCCGGCC